>JAPPGV010000162.1 GCA_028821235.1 bacterium | reverse complement strand
TCGTCAGCGGGCCTTGCGAGGAACACCGCTGCCGACGCCATACCACACCGCCACTACGCAGACAGACCACTAGGGATGGCGGGTCCGTCCCCCCCGGATCTCACAGGCCGGCGATCAGGCGTTCCACCCGCTCGTCGAAGGCCTTGAAGGGATCCTTGCAGAGCACGGTTCGCTGGGCCTGGTCGTTCAGCTTCAGGTGGACCCAGTCCACCGTGTAGTCGCGGTTGCGGGCCTTGGCGGCCGCAATGAACTGGCCGCGGAGCCGGGCGCGGGTGGTCTGGGGAGGCTTTTCCTTGGCGATGGCGATGGCGGCGTCGGTTACCAGGCGCTCCACGACACCGCGCCGGGCCAGCAGGTAGTAGAGGCTGCGCTCCTCCGTCACATCGTGGTAGCTGAGGTCCAGCAACTGGACCCGGGCGTCGGAGAGGGTCAGGCCGTGCTTGGCCCGGTAGCGCTCGATGAGGTGGTACTTCGTGACCCAGTCGACCTGGCGTTCCAGCGAGAAAGGATCCTTCTCGAGGCCGGTGAGCAGGTGCTCCCACATCTCGACGGCTCGCTGCACCGAGGTGGGGAACCCGGGGTTCCGGGCGTACCGGATGATGCGGTCCAGGTATTCCCACTGGATGTCGAGGGCCGACAGCATCCGACCGTTGGCTAGGCGTACCGGTTGCCGGCAGGTCGGGTCCTGGCTGATCTCCCGGATGGCGCGGATGGGGTTGGCAAGGGTGAGGTCTCTGAACATCACGTCGGCTTCGATCATCTCGAGCAGCGCGACGGTGGCGCCCACCTTGACGTAGGTGGCGTACTCGTTCATGTTGGAGTCGCCGGCGATCACGTGGAGGCGCCGGAACCGCTCGGCATCGGCATGAGGCTCGTCACGGGTGTTGATGATGGGGCGCGACCGCGTCGTGGCCGAGGAGACCCCTTCCCAGATGTGGTCGGCCCGTTGCGAGATCGAGAAGGTGGGCCCCTTGGCGGTCTGGAGGAGCTTCCCCGCCCCCGAGAAGATCTGGCGGCTGACCAGGAACGGTATGAGGATGTCCAGCATCTTCTGGAAGTCCGCCTTGCGGAGTACCAGGTAGTTCTCGTGGCACCCGTAGGAGTTGCCGGCCGAGTCGGTGTTGTTCTTGTAGAGGAAGATGTTCCCGCGGATGCCGTCGTTCCGGAGGCGTTGCTCGGCGGAACGCTGGAGATCCTCCAGGACCCGCTCCCCGGCCTTGTCGTGGGCCACCAGGTCGAGGAGGTCGTCGCACTCCGGTGTGGCGTACTCCGGATGGCTACCCACGTCCAGATAGAGCCGCGCCCCGTTCTCCAGGAACACGTTGGACGACCGACCCCATGTCACGACCCCCCGGAAGAGGATGCGGGCCACCTCATCAGGACTGAGGCGACGCTGACCTCGAAGCGTGCACGTGATCCCGAACTCGTTCTCGAGACCGAAGATGCGCCGTTCCATGGGTCAATAGGGTAGGGGTCGCCGGAGCGGGAGCGCCTCAGGAGTTCGCTATCTCGCCGAGTTCTTCCTTGGTCAGGCGGCGGAACCGGCGCGCCGGGCCCTCTCGCGCCAGCAGGGCGCCCTCCCACCCGTCGATATCGCGGCCCTCGACCTCCCGGAACGCGTTGGCTGTGAGGGTCAGTGCCTCGTCCAGGCCGAGGGTGTCCTGGTAGTCCTCCCCCAGCCGGTCGGACAGCTCGTCGGCCTGTCCACCGATGGCCGTGTATCCGCGCTTGTCGTACAGGGTGCCGTCGTATGTCACCTTGAACAGGCGGTCCTCGGCAACGGTCCGGCCGACCTCCGCCACCAGCACCTCCACCTCGAAGGGCTTGGGCCCCTGGACGAATATGTTTCCCAACGTCTGCGAGAAGGCCGACGCGAGGCTCTTGGCGGTGACATCGCGGCGCCCGTACTGGTATCCCTTGATGTCGGCATAGCGGATTCCCGCCACCCGCAATGACTCGAACTCGTTGTACTTGCCCACGCCGGCGAACGCGATACGGTCGTAGATCTCCGAGGTCTTGGTGAGGGTGCGGCTGGGGTTCTCCGCCAGCAGCAGGACCCCCTCCCGGACCTCCAGAGCGGCGATCGAACGGCCCCGGGCAATGCCCTTGCGGGCGTACTCGGCGCGGTCCTTGACCAGCTGTTCGGGAGCTACGTAGAACGGAAGGGTCACCGGACCACCTCCAAAGCCCGTTCGGCCGCCTCAGCCACTTCGGTCCGATCGACTTCCTGGACGCCGTCGGTGGTGACCGTGAACACATTGGGGTAGATCCCGCGACGCAGGTCGGGACCTCCGGTTGCCAGGTCCTGGCCGGCTGCCGCCACCAGGGCGGCGATGCTGTGGTCGATGGCTTCGGTCCGATCGGATCCGGTGCTGTACACCGTTCTCAGGTATGCCCGCGCTTCCCGGCTCCCCGACCCGGCGGCGCCGAAGTCCCGCTCCTCGTAGCGGCCACCGATCGCATCGAAGGTGAACACGTGCCCGGTACCGCTCTCGGGCTCGATCCCGCAGAACAGCGGCACCACCACGAATCCCTGCAGGGCCATGGGCAGCTGGGAACGAACCATGCGGGCCAGGTAGGTGGCCTTCCCCTCCAGGCTGAGCCGCACGCCCTCGAGCTTCTCGTAGTGCTCCAACTCGGTCTGGAAGAGGCGGATCAGCTCGACTCCGAGCCCCGCCGTTCCCGATATGGCCACGGCCGAATAGGAGTCCGCCGCGAACACCTTCTGGATGTGGCGATGAGCGATGTCGTAGCCGGCGGTCGCCTGGCGATCCCCCACCATCACCACGCCGCCGTCGTAGCGGAGGGCCAGCACCGTGGTGGCGTCGGGCGGGTGGAAACCCGAAGGCGGGGCGTCCGGACCCATAGACCATTCGGGAGCCAGGTCGAGCGACCTGATCAGTTCGGTGAAGCTGGCGCCCGGCAGGGGCGCCCCCAAGGGAAGCAGGCTGCCCGTCACTCGCCCCCCTTCTGGACGTAGTTCTTGACAAACTCCTCGGCGTTCTCCTCGAGTACCGAATCAATCTCGTCCAGGAGCTCGTCGATCTTGTGTACCCCGCCCTGCCCGGCGACCTGTGGGGACGCGGCAACCGGCTCGGACACCTCGCCGCGACGGCGCCGGATCCGCTCTCGTTCCTGTGCCATCTCTTCTCCTCCTAGTGGTCTGTCTGCGAAACAACCAGGCGTGCTCTGGCGGTCATCGGCGTCCCGTCGCTGCGTTCCGCTTCCTCAACGTACCACTGCGGGTACGCCTTCGTCAGCGGGCCTTGCGAGGAACACCGGTGCCGACGCCACACCACACCGCCATTACACAGACAGACCACAGTGGTCTGTCTGCGAAACAACCAGGCGTGCTCTGGCGGTCATCGGCGTCCCGTCGCTGCGTTCCGCTTCCTCAACGTACCACTGCGGGTACGCCTTCGTCCCATCGGCCGATGGCCTGATCTCAGGGGTATGTGACAGCGGGGCCTGCCCATCCACATCTTCTCAGCACCCTCCAAGAGCGTCCAGGAGCGTGGCCGCGTCCGGAGAGGCATCGAGCAGGTCGCCAACCAGTGACTCGTTACCCCGCAAGGGCTCCATCATAGGCACCCGCTTGAGGGAGTCCTCACCCACGTCGAATACCAGCGAATCCCAGTTGGCGGCCACGAGCGAGTCAGGGTACTTCTTGACACAGCGTCCGCGGAAGTAGGCGCGGGTTTCTCTGGGCGGTTCCAAGGTGGCCCGCCGTAGTTCGGCCTCATCGAAGATTCTCCGGAGCAGCCCCCGCTCCTCGAGCCGGTATGCCAAGCCCTTGCGGGGGTCGGTGTCGTGGTACTGGAGCGCGGCCATGGCCAGCTTGGGATCGTGCCATTCCAGCTCGTCCCGCCGGCGAAATGCGCTCAGCATCCGTAGCTTGGCAGTCCAGTCGATCCGGTCCGAAGTGAGCATCGCGTCCTGTTCCAGGTCGTTGAGTATGGAACTCCACTCGGTGATGACATCCGCCCACACCGGCTCCGGATGGTTGGAGGCGGCGTATTTCGACAGCCATTCGAGGTAGCGGAACTGGAGTTCGAGAGCGGTGGCGGACGAGCCGTCGGCCAGGGGCAGGGGCAGGCTGAGAGATAGGTCATGGCTCAATTGCCAGGTGGCCGCGACCGGATCGGCCAGGGCCAGATCGTCGGGAACGGCACGGTCCTCGATAGCAGCCAGGAGCAGGGCGGTGGTTCCCAGCTTCACGAACGTCTGTACCTCGGACATGTTGGCGTCACCGATGATGACGTGGAAGCGGCGGTACCGGGCCGGGTCGCCGTGGGGCTCGTCCCTGGTGTTGATGATGGGTCTCTTGAGCGTGGTCTCCAGCCCGACCTCCTCCTCGAAGAAGTCGGCTCGCTGGCTGATCTGGTACCGCACCGGCGGGCGGCCGTTCTCGGAGCCGAGCTTCCCCGACCCGGTGAAGACCTGGCGGGTCACCAGCCACGTGGTGGCATAACGGATCAGGTCGGAGAAGGGTAACTCTCTGTCGACCAGGTAGTTCTCGTGGTGGCCGTAGGAGTTGCTCTTTCCGTCGCTGTTGTTCTTGTGGACGTACATGTACTCGCCGGGCCGGAGAATCTGGTAGGCCTGGTCCACCGCGGTGGCCACCACCCTCTCCCCCACCTTGTCGTACAAGGCGGCCTGTCGCGGGTCGACGCACTCGGGGCTGGAGTACTCGGGATGGGCGTGATCGACGTAGAAGCGGGCGCCGTTGGTCAGTACCACGTTGACCAGTCCGGAATCGGGCTCGACCAGGCCGTGGTCCTCGTGACCGCCCCCGCGGGCGTCCCGGCCCGGGGTCTCCTCGTCGAACGACCACCGCACCCGAA
>JAPPGV010000161.1:65641-69016 GCA_028821235.1 bacterium | reverse complement strand
CAACCCCATGGCCATGAACAGCAGGAAGATCACCAGACCTCCCAGGAGGCGTCCCGCCCGTAACCAGATGTCCGGCGACAGGGGCGCTCGGCGCACCAGGGTGCCCCCGATGGTCGCTCCGGGATCGATCTCAGCATCGTCGGCGCTTCGATAGCCCAGGTCTCCGCCCACCACGGCGCCCGGCCCGACCCTGAGGTGGTCGATGGTCATCTCCACGTCCCGGCCCACCCGGCCGTCGATCGTGGCGTGGAGGGTACGGCCGCCCAGATCACGCCCCAGGCCGCCTTCGGCCAGGAGCCTGATCGCCCAGACCAGCGCATCGCCGCCGATCTCGCCCCCCAGCACCGCGTCCCGGGCCAGGACGGCCACCTCGTCCCCCACCTCGCCGGAAACCTCGATGTCGACACCGGCCAGCCGGACCGAGCCCTCCACCGTGCCCTCGATCGAAGCCGTCCGGGCAAAACCGACCACGTCCCCCTCGACCGAGCCCGTGACGTGGAAGCGGCTGGTGGTCAGAACCACCAGGTCGCCCTCGATGGTTCCGTGGACCCGGACCACCGAGGCCGAGACGTACAGGTTCTCCCCCACCACCTCATTCTCCGGGACGATGTAGATGTCCCCGCCGACCGTCTGGAGGGCCTCGGGGGCGCCGGCTGCAGTCAGGAGCAGGGCCGCCACGCCCAGCCCGAGCAGCCTTACAGCCAGATGCCTAGGCACCGACCCGGTTCAAGACGTCAAGCAGGGGGCCGGGGAAGACCCCCAGCACCACGGACACGCCCGCCGCTGCGACCAGCACCCACCGGATGCTCCGGGCCACGACGAGAGTCGTTCCCTCGCCCTCGTCCCCACGGAAGTACATCACCACCACCAGCCGCAGGTAGAAGAAGAATGCCGCCACCGACGCCAGCAGGCCGGTGATCACCAGCCATTCGTACCCGCCGTCCCAAGCGGACGTGAACACCTGGAACTTGCCGATGAACCCGGTGGTGAGGGGCATGCCGGACATGGCGATCATCAGGGTGGCCAGAACCGCCGCCACCACCGGCGACCTCCTCGCCAGGCCCCGGTACTCCTCGAAGGTGCTGCCGGTAGCGGCCTGGCCGCTGACCGCCGTAACCGCCGCGAAGGCTCCCACCAGCATCACCGAGTAGGTAGCCAGGTAGAACAGGACACCGGAACTGGCCACGACTCCCGCCGCCAGCCCGGTCAGTATGAAACCGGCGTGGGCCACTCCGGAATACGCCAGCATCCTTCGCACGTCGGATTGCTGGATCGCCAACAGGGTGCCCAGTATCACGGATACCGCCGCCACCAGCGCCAGACCATCCCCCCACGCCCCCGAGTATCGCTCGAAGCCTCCGGTCAGGATGTTGATGAGGGCGGCGAAGCCTCCGATCTTGGCCGCGGCCGCCATGAACCCCACCACTCCCGCCGGAGCTCCCTGGTAGACATCCGGCGCCCAGGAATGGAACGGCGCCGCAGTGACTTTGAAACCCAGGCCGACCACCATGAGGCCGATCCCGATGAGGAGCACCGCCGGACGGGCCACGTGAACCGCCGACAGGAAGGCTGCTATCTCGCCGAGGTTGGTGCTGCCCGTGGCCGCGTAGACCAGGGCGCCGCCGTAGATGAAGATGGCGGAGGCGAACGCACCCAGCAGGAAGTACTTCATGGCCGCCTCGTCTCCGGCCGGGGAGCTACGGACGATTCCGGCCAGCACATAGAGGGCGATGGAACCCACCTCCAGCGCCACGAAGGTCATCACCAGGTCGGCCGAGGCGCCCATCAGCATGAAGCCGACGGTCGCCACCATGACGAGGGCGATCCCCTCGGCGGCGCGACGGCCGAGCCCGACCAGCATCCGCCAGGCCGCGGCCGTACCCAGCACGGCCACCACCAGCAGGATGGCCCTTACCGTCACCGACAGGTAGTTCAGAAGGAGTGTTCCCCCGAAGGACACGCCTGCCCCGTCGATGCCGATGCGGTGCCACTGGAACCCGATCGCGATCGCCACCAGCGCGTAGGTCGCCGAGACCAGCCACCCGTGCACCCGGGCCGAGGGTCGGGCGAACACGTCCACCATCAGCACCACCACCGCCCCCGAGGTGAGGATGATCTCAGGCGCTATCGCCAGGTAGGAGACGCCGGTCATTCCCCGCCCCCCGACGCCATGACGTGTGTACCGCCCGGTTCGGGCGCCGTGTACCCGGTGGTGGCCTCGACCCGCTCCAGGACGGCGTCCGTGGACGGACCGATCACATCGAGCGCCACCTTCGGATAGACGCCCAGCACGATTATGAGAGCGACCAGCGGTACGAAGACCAGGGTCTCCCCGATGGAGAGGTCCGAGACCTGCCGGTTGGCCGGATCCGTGATCTCGCCGGTGAAGACCCGCTCGTACGCCCACAGGAGGTAGACCGCCGCCAGGATGACGCCCGTGGCGGACAGCACCGTGTACACGGGGAGCGTCGGGTAACTCCCCACGAGGATCAGGAACTCGCCCACGAACCCGTTCAGGCCCGGCAGCCCGATCGAGGCGAAGGCGATGAACAGGAACATGCCCGCGAAGACGGGCATCGACGAGGCGAGACCCCCGAAATCGGCGATGGCCTTGGTGTGGCGGCGCTCGTAGAGGATCCCGACCAGGAGGAACAGCGCCCCGGTCGTGAGACCGTGGTTGATCATCTGGACCACGCTTCCCTCCAGGCTCTGGGAGGTGAGGGCGAAGGTCCCGAGGACGATGAAGCCCAGGTGGCTGACCGACGAGTAGGCCACCAGCTTCTTCAGGTCGGGCTGGACGATGGCCACCACAGCCCCGTAGATCACCCCGATCACCGCCAGGGTGGCCAGCAGGGGCACGAAGTCGAGGGTGGCCTCGGGGAACAGCGGCAGGTTGAACCGGAGGAGCCCGTAGGTGCCGAGCTTCAGCAGGACTCCGGCCAGCAGCACCGATCCGGCGGTGGGCGCCTCCACGTGGGCATCGGGCAGCCAGGTATGGAGCGGGAACACCGGGACCTTGATGGCGAAGGCGACCACGAATGCCCCGAACAACCACCGCTGGGTATTGAGACCGAGATCGAGGTCCAGCATTCCGAGATACGAGAAGCTGATCTCGCCCACCTGCTCCCGGTGGATGAGCGCCAGAGCGATGATGCCCGCCAGCATCAGGGCCGAGCCCAGCGCCGTGTAGAGGAAGAACTTGACCGCCGCGTAGATGCGGTTCTCGCTCCCCCAGATGCCGATGATGAAGGCCATCGGGATCAGGATCGCCTCGAAGAACACGAAGAAGAGGAACAGGTCGAGCGACAGGAACACCCCGATGAGGCCGGCCTCCAGCAGCAGGTTCATGGCGACGAACAGCCGGACCCGGTGATC
>JAPPGV010000161.1:0-65541 GCA_028821235.1 bacterium | reverse complement strand
TGAGGCCGGCCTCCAGCAGCAGGTTCATGGCGACGAACAGCCGGACCCGGTGATCGATCCCGCCGGACGCGGCCAGGGCGACCGGGACCAGGACGGTGGTCAGCAGGACCAGCAGCAGCGAGATACCGTCCACCCCCAGGTGCCAGCCGACCCCGAGGCCTTCGATCCATACGGCCCGCTCGACGAACTGGAAGCCCGCCTCACCCCGTTCGAAGGCCAGGAACAGCCCGCCGGCGAGCGGGACCGGGAGCAGGCTGAGCACCACCCCCAGGGGCCGCACCAACTCCCGGCGGCGTTCCGGGATGAGCATCACGACGACGGCGCCGACAACGGGCACGAGGATGAGGGCTGTGAGGGTGGAGAAGCCGCTCATGTCAGAGGCCCCTCACCACGATCCAGCCGACCACCACCAGCGCGCCCGCCGCCAGCAGCGAGCCGTAGGTGCGCACGAACCCCGACTGGAGGGGCCGGAGCCGGGCACCGAGCCGGCGAACCGCGATCCCCACCCCGTTGACCAGCCCGTCGATGGCGCGCTGGTCCAGGGCGCCGGCGCTCCACTCGGCGATCCGCGATCCCGGCTTGACGATCAGGTTCCCGTACACGTCATCGATCCAGTAGCCGTGCTCCCATGCCATGAGGGGCCGGCGGACCCTGCCCAGCAGGCGCTCCCGGACCTCGTCTGTGGCCCGCCCGTAGACCAGGTAGGCGATGAGGATGCCCACCAGGCCGGCGGCCACCGAGACCAGCGCCAGCGCGGCCAGCAGGAATCCGTCCCCGGGGGCGTGGGCCACCGGTACGGAGTGGAACACCGGATCCAGGAAGTGCTCGAAACTCAGCCGGAACGGGGTGTTGACGAAACCGATCACCAGCGTCAGGGCGCCCAGGATCACCAGCGGGATGGTCATGACGCGGGGCGACTCGTGCGGCTCCACCCCCTCCTCCCAGCGGCCCTCGCCCGAGAAGACCATGAAATACTGGCGGGCCATGTAGAAGGCGGTCAGCAGGGCGGTCACCAGGCCCACCGCCCATAGCACGGTGAAGTACCCGCCCTTATAGAACATCACCGCCAGGATCTCGTCCTTCGACCAGAACCCCGCCAGCGGCGGGATACCGGCTATCGACAGGGTGGCGATCAGCATGGTGGCGTGGGTGAGCGGTAGCTTCCTGCGCAGGCCACCCATCCTGTTCATGTCCTGCCGGCCTGCCATGGCATGGATGACCGATCCGGCCCCGAGGAACAGCAGTGCCTTGAAGACCGCGTGGGTTACGAGGTGGAACAGGCCCGCCACGTAACCTGCCACGCCGACCGCCATGAACATGTAGCCCAACTGGCTGATGGTCGAGTAGGCCAACACCCGCTTGATGTCGCGCTGGGCAATGGCGATGGTGGCGGCCATCAGCGCCGTGAGCGCCCCCACCGTGGCCACCACCCCACCGGCCACGTCCGACAGTCCGAAGATGGCCGCGCAGCGCGCCACCATGTAGACGCCCGCCGTGACCATGGTGGCGGCATGGATCAGGGCCGACACCGGAGTTGGGCCCTCCATGGCGTCGGGCAGCCAGACGTGCAGGGGTAGCTGGGCCGACTTACCGGCCGCCCCCACCAGCAGCAGCAGGCCGATGGCGGTGGCGGTGCCGGCGCCGATCACCATTCCGGGTTCGTGGAGCACCTCCGTGTAGGAGAGGGTGCCGAACGAGAGGAAGATGATCATCAGAGCCACCATGAAACCGAAGTCCCCGATCCGGTTCACCACGAACGCCTTCTTGCCGGCCGCGGCGGCCGAGGGGCGGGTGTACCAGAAGGAGATCAAGAGGTAGGAGCAGAGGCCCACCAGCTCCCAGCCCACGAACAGGAGGGCGAAGTTGTTGGCAAGCACCAGGATCAGCATCGAGGCGATGAACAGGTTCAGGTAGGTGAAGAAGCGGCCGAACCGGGGATCGCCGTGCATGTACCCCACCGAGTAGATGTGGATGAGGGCGCCCACGCCGGTGACGACCAGGGTCATGGTGGCCGAGAGGGGGTCCCACAGCAGCTCGGCCCTGGCGCCCAGGCCCGGTATCCAGTCGAACAGGTGCACCACCGCCACCGCATCTTCGGAGGCGTCGGCCGAGATGAAGAAGTCGCGGGCCGCCACGGCCGCGTAGGCGAAGGATCCGAGCACCGCCAGGATGGCCGGGCCGGCCGCGCGGGGCTCCCCGATCCGGCGTCCCAAGAAGTGGTTGAACAGGGCGCCGGCCAGCGGCAGGGCGATGACGATCCAGAGGTAGCCGGTCACGGCGCCGCTCGCACCGACCGCCGCGCCGGAGGCCCGGAGCAGCGGGCCGGACCACCCTCCCCGCGGGCGCGGGTCATCCCGACAGCTCCGAGAGCTCGTCCACCGAGGCGGTTCGGCGGGATCGGAAGATCGACACGATGATGGCCAGGCCGACCGCCACCTCGGCCGCCGCCACCACCAGCACGAACAGCACGGCCATCTGCCCCCCGATGTCACCGTGGGCGCGGGCCGCCGCCACGAAGGTCAGGTTGACCGCGTTGAGCATCAACTCCACGGACATGAACATGACGAGGGCGTTGTTGCGGAGCAGCAGCCCGCCCGCCCCGATGAGGAACAGGACGGCGGCGAGCGTCATGTACCAGCCGGCGGTGACGATCATGGACCCGATCCTGACCCGGGGCCGGCGTCCCGGCTGCCGGATGCCTCGTCCTTGCGTCGCGGGCGGTAGAAGGCCAGCGCTATCGCCCCCACGGCCGCGACGATCAGCAGCAGCGACGTGGCCTCGAACGGCAACAGCCACCTCGAAGCCTCGCGGCCGGACGGCGGACCGACCGAGATGAGGTTCTCGCCGATCTCCTCGATGGTCCCCGTCACCACCTGGGGCTCACCGGACGTGATCACCCAGTCGAAGCGGCCGGTGACCACCAGCGCGCCGGCCGCCACCACCACCCCCACCAGGACGATCAGCGCCACCGGTCGTTGCACCGCCAGCTTCTCGGTGAGGTCCTCGGCCCGGTCCACGCCCACGAACATGATCACGAAGAGGAACAGGGTGATGACCGCTCCGGCGTACACGATCACCTGCACCACCGCCACGAAGTGCGCCAGGTGGACCACGTAGAAGACCGCCAGGGCGAAGAGCGTGGCCATCAGGCCCATCGCCCCGTACACGGGGTTGCGAGCCCGGACCACACCGATGGCGCCTGCCAACGCCACCGCCCCCATGAGCGCGAAGATGACCAGCTCCACCATCAGCCGTCAGCACCTTCCGGAGCCTCTTCGGTCTCCTCGGCAAGCTCGGACTGGCCGCGCTCCGGCGGGCGGACACCCACCCCCGCCGATCCGGACCAGGCCACCCGGCCCTCGTACGAGGCCCGGCCCTGGGGCGCCGTGGCCCGCAGCCATCCGTCCGCCTTGGCCAACTCGCCGAAGTCGGCGAACCGGTCCGTGTCGAACATGTGGTTGGGTTGGCCGTCTTCGTCCACCAGCATCTCGGTCTTGGTGTATATGGCGTCGTCACGGTTGGTGGTCGACATCTCGAACAGCTGGGTGTGGGTGATGGCCTCGGTGGGGCAGGCCTCGACGCACAGGCCGCAGAAGATGCAACGCAGCATGTTGATCTCGTACACGAACCCGTAGCGCTCGCCGGGACTCACAGGGTCGTCCGGCGGGTTGTCGGCTCCCCGGACGTAGATGCATCGGGCCGGACAGGCCCCGGCGCACAACTCGCAACCGATGCACTTCTCCATGCCGTCCTCGTAGCGGTTGAGGACGTGCCGGCCGTGGAAGCGCTGCGGTTTCTCCCGCATCTCCTTCGGGTACTGGGTCGTCACCAGACCCCTGCCGGTGACGGTGGCGATGAACTGGCGGCCGGTCACCGCCATTCCTCGCAGGAAAGCCTCTACCGGTCCCATATCACCCCCATGGAAGCCCGAACTGGCGAACAGCCATCGCTCCCCCGATGAAGAACAGCCACACCAGCGAGGCCGGTATGAGCCGTTTCCAGCCGAGGGTCATCAGCTGGTCGTAACGGAGGCGCGGGAGCGTGGCCCGCAGCCATACGAAAATGAACAGGAACACCACCACCTTCACGAAGAACCAGACGGTCGGGAGGATGGCGCTCACCAGCAGCGGCACCGAGCCGTCCCAGGTGGGTCCGGCCCAGCCTCCCAGGAACAGGGTCACGGCCAGGCCCGACATGGTGAAGATGTTGATGTACTCGGCCAGGAAGAACAGCGCGAAGCGCAACCCGGAGTACTCGGTGTGGAACCCGCCCACGATCTCCTGCTCCGCCTCGACCAGATCGAAGGGAGCCCGGTTGGTCTCGGCGACCGCGGCGATGAAGAAGATCAGGAACGAGGGAGCGAGAACGATCACGTTCCAGGCCGGGAGGGCGATCGCCCTGTCGAAGAAAGTCAGGCTCCCCGACTGGGCGGCCACGATCTCGGAGAGCCGCAGCGAGCCGGTGAAGAGCACCACCGGCACCAGCGCCAGGCCCATGGCCGCCTCGTAGGAGATGGCCTGGGCGGTGGCCCGCACCCCGCCCAGCAACGGGTACTTGGAGCCCGAGGACCAGCCGGCCAGCACCACCGCGTAGACGGCCACAGACGACATGGCCAGCACGTAGAGCAGCCCGATGTTGAGGTCGGCGCCCTGGATGGGGATGAGCCGGTCCTCACCGCCCAGGTTGATGCGGACGGGACGGCCGAACGGCACCACCATGAACATCAGGAAGGCGGGAACGGCAGCCAGCATCGGCGCGGCCAGGTAGAGGCCGAGCTCGACCTTGCGGGGCGTCACCTGCTCCTTGAAGAACAGCTTCACACCGTCCGCCACGGTCTGGAGGATCCCGAACGGACCGGCCCGGTCAGGGCCGACCCGGTTCTGCATGTCGGCCACCACCTTGCGCTCGAACCAGATGAGGAGGATGGTCACGACCTGGAGCAGCCCGAAGATGACCACCACGCGCAGCGCTACCAGACCCAGATCGATCCAGTCCATCAGGACGGCTCCCTCACCGAGACGCTGACGCCGAGCGAGTTGTCCACAGCTCCCATGCCGGGCTGGTTGAAGGGAATGTAGACCGAGCCCTCCGCCAGGCTCTGATCGATCCGCGCCGGCAACCGCACCGTCTGGCCGCCGATCCGGACCACCACCTCATCGCCCTCCGCTACCGCCAGCGAGGCGGCGTGGGCAGGGGTCAGGTAGGCGCCCGCCCCGGGCGCCAGGGGCGCCAGGGAGGGGCAGTGCCGCAACAGCACGCCGTCGTCATAGAGGGTGCGGGCCAGATGGAGAGTGTGCCCGTCGAGCCGGCCGTTGAGCTCCTGGTGACGGGGCTCGTGGACGAACGGCTGGTCGGCGGGGTCCATCGGGGCCACCTCGCCTTCCCGCGCATCCCACTCGAGGTGGTCCCAGGTAATGCCGGCGTAGGCAGGCGCCAGCCGGGAGACCTCGTCGGCGATGTCCCGCTCGGAGCCCAGGTCGAGCGGGCGGCCGAGGCGATCAGCCAGATCGTCCAGGACCGACCAGTCGGCTCGCGCCTGTCCGGGCCCCGGCACCAACCGGTTGACCATCTGGACGCGGCCCTCCAGGTTGGTCACCGTGCCCTTCTTCTCCCCGAAGCCCAGAGCGGGGAACACCACATCGGCCCGGCGGGAGGAGTCGGTGAGGAAGAGGTCCATCGCCACCACGAAGCCTGCTCCTGACAGGGCGGCGGCTCCGTCGAAGCCCACCAGGTCGCGGACCGGATCGGCGCCGTACAGGAGGAGCACCTCGATCTCCCCTGCGCCGCAGGCGGCCGCGATCCCGACGGCATCGAGACCGGGACCCGGCGGAATGGCGCCCCAGGCATCGACCAGGGGTCCTGCCGCTCCCTCGACCGGCAGGCGGCCCGGGAGCAGGTCCGGGGCCACCCCCATGTCGAGCGCTCCGAACGTGTTGCCGCGATGAACCAGCGGGAGCATGGACGCGTCGAGGGACCGGGCGAACGCTGCCACCGACTCGGCCAGGCGGGGATCCTCGGCCAGCCCGGGACGCCCCACCAGCGCTACCAGGGGACCCCGGTCCAGCGCCTCCCGCACGGGCTGGAACTCCCCGCTGCCGGCCTTCAGCCGCTCCAGGATCTGCGCACCCTCCCCGGGCCGGTAGGTCAGCTTGTGGTCGGCCCGGTCGTCCAGCCCGGTCCGGCGGGGATGGACCACGATCAGCGTGGCGCCCAACTCCTGGGCAGCGCGCCGGACCCGCAGGTAGAGGATGGGGTGGGTCTCCTTGAGGTCGGGACCCCACAGCAGGATGGTCCGGGCGGTCTCGAGGTCGTCGATCCGGCCCCGACCCGCCAGTCCGGTGAGGAACCTGGCGGGGAGGCCGTCGCCGAGCCCGGCGTCGAGGTGGTTGGACCCCACCGTCACCCGCATGAACTTGGACAGGGCGTAGGCGTCCTCGTTGGTGCCCCGAGCCCCACCCAGGGCCGCCACCGACGCACCGCCGCCGTTCGCGATCGCCGCCCGGAGCCGCTCCGACACCAGGTCGAGGGCTTCGCCCCACCCGGCCTCGCGAAAGCCGTCGCCGTCCCTGATCAGCGGGGTGCGGAGCCGCTCCGGAGAGCCGATGAACTCGAAGCCGAACCGCTCCTTGTCGGACAGCCAACCCTGGTTGGTGGCGTCGATGTCGAGCCCCAGGAAGCGGAGCACGCGGTTCTGGGACACGTGTACCGAGATTCCGGCGCCCTCGGTGTGCACGGTCCCGGTGCTCTCACCGACGGTGAGGTCCCACGGCCGGGCCCGGAAGCGGTAGGGAACGGCGGTCAGAGCCCCCACCGGGCAGATCTCCACGGTGTTGCCCGAGAAATAGGAATTGAACGGCTCGTCCGGGAAGGTGAGTACCTGGGTATGGCCGCTGCGGCCCTGGAACTCGATCAGCGGATCCCCGGAGATCTCATCCGAGAACCTGGTGCAGCGGGCGCAGAGGATGCAGCGTTCCCGGTCGAGCAGGACCAGGTCGCTGATCGGCACCGGCTTGGCGAAGTGGCGCTTCTCCTCGACGAAACGGCTCTCTCCGGGTCCGTATGACATGGTCTGGTCCTGGAGGGGGCACTCACCGCCCTTGTCGCACACCGGGCAGTCGAGCGGATGGTTGGCCAGGAGGAACTCGAGCACTCCTTCCTGCGCTTTCTTGGCAGGGGCCGACTCGGTGTAAGCCACCATCCCGTCGTTGACCGGCTGCACGCACGAGGGAACGATGATCCTGCCCCGGGGGGTCTCGATCTCGACCAGGCACATCCGGCACATCCCCACCGGGTTCATCCGCGGGTGCCAGCAGAAGCGCGGGATGTAGACGCCGTTGTCCTCGGCAGCCTTGATCAGCAGCTCTCCGGCGGGCGCCTCCACCTCAACGCCGTCGATAGTCAGGCCGACCATCGTCCGGTCGTCCCCGCTCATCTCACGCCGCCGATCGACACGGGCACCAGGTTGGCCTGCGCCAGCAGGTCGGCCTGCTCCAGGTAGCTGTCCACCTCGTCGCGGAAATACTGGAGGAGGGACACGACTGGAGAGACCGCCGAGGGCCCGAGCGGGCAGATGGTGGTCATGGCGGGGGGCCATTGGAGTCCGGGCGAGATGTTGTCGGACACGTCCAGCAGCAGGTCGGCGTCCACCGGGCGGCCCTGGCGGTCCATGATGCGCCGCAGGATCAGGTCGATCCAGACGGTTCCCTCGCGGCACGGGGTGCACTGCCCGCAGGACTCGTGGGCGAAGAACCGCACCAGGCGTTCGGCGGCCGCCACCATGTCGGTGGTGTGGTCCATCACGATGACCGCTCCGGAGCCGGTCATCGATCCGTGCCCGTCGATCGCCTCCTTGGTGACCTCGGTGTCGAGGTGGAGCTCGGGGACGAACCAGGGAGCGGAGGCCCCGCCCGGCACCCAGGCCTTGAGCCGGTTGCCGTCGCGGATGCCACCCGCCAGGTCGAAGATCAGCTCCCGCCAGGTCAGACCCTCCACGATCTCGTAGTTGCCCGGACGGTTGACGTGGCCGGAGATGGAGCACATCCGCTTGCCGGGCGAGCCTCCGGGGCCGATGGCGGCATAGGCGGCGGCGCCCTCCATGATGATCCAGGGAACGTTGGACAGGGTCTCCACGTTGTTCACGATGGTGGGCATCATGTAGAGGCCCTTGGCGGCAGGGAAGTAGGGCGGCTTGATCCGGGGCTCGCCCCGCTTGCCCTCCAGGCTGTTGAGCAGGGCGGTCTCCTCCCCGCAGATGTAGGCGCCGGCGCCCAGGTGGACGGTCAGTTCGAGGTCGTAACCCGATCCGAGAATGTCCCGGCCGAGATACCCGGCCCGGTAAGCCTCCTCGACCGCGGCCTCCACCCGCCGGGCCGCCTTCGGGTACTCGCCCCGGACGTACACGAAGGCGTGGTTCACGTCGGTCGCGTAGGAGGAGATCACGATGCCCTCGATCATCTGGTGCGGATCACGCTCCATGAGCTGGCGGTCCTTGAAGGTGCCGGGCTCCGACTCGTCGGCGTTGACCACCAGGTAGGACGGGCGGGCCGGCGCCAGGAAACTCCACTTGACACCTGCCGGGAACCCGGCCCCGCCCCGGCCCCGCAACATGGAGGCCTTGATGTCGTCGGTGATCTCGGCAGGGGTCATGCCAGGGTCGCCGAGCACCCTGCGGAGCGCGGAGTAACCCCCGGTGGCCTCGTAGGTGGACAGCGCGTGGCTGTTGAGCGGGTGGCGGTTCATCCGGTCGGTGAGGATCATCGGGAGGTCGCCGTTCCCCACCGTGCTCGACGTGTCCAGGTCGGGAACGTGACCGTTGGACGGAACCGCCGTTCCCAGGGACGCGCAGGCCGGAACCGGTCCGGCGACACCCGCCGGTTCGGGTATGGCCCAGGGGAACGCAGTCCGCCCGCCGAACCTGTCCTGGAGCTCGTCGCCGGTCACCGCCTCGGGCTCCTCGGACCGGAGCCAGCGCACCATCTCCCTCGCCTTGGCAGGCGTGACCCCCTCCACGAACTCGTAGTTGACCTGGACCGCGGGAGCCCCTCCGCAGGCGCCGATGCACTCGACGTGCTCGGGGGTGATGGCTCCGTCGCGGTCGGTATGGCCGGACGGGACCCCGGCCTCGGACTCGACCGCATGGAGCACCGCGTCGGCGCCGTCGAGCCAGCACGAGATAGACGTGCAGACCGATACCAGGTACTTGCCGACCCGGTCCCGCTTGTACATCGTGTAGAAGCTGGCCACCGCCACCACCTGGGCGGGGGTCACGCCCACCAACTCCGCCACCCGGCGCATGCCGTCCTCGGTGAGCCGGTCCGCGCCCCGGTCCAGATCCTCCTTCATGGCGATGTAGAGAAGAGGCATGATCGCGGAGCGGCGCCGGGGGTAGCGTGCGATGACCTGCCGGGCCCGTTCCTCGGCGGCTTCCGACCAGGCGTAAGTCATCTCCGCCTACCGGTCCACATCGCCCATCACCGGGTCGAGCGACGCTATGCAGGCCACGGTGTCGGCCACCAACGAGTCCGCCATCATGATCGGAAGAGCCTGGAGGTTGGAGAAGGAGGGCGCCCGCGTGTGCATGCGCAACGGCGCGCCGCTTCCGTCGGACACCAGGTAGCAGCCCAGTTCCCCCCTCGGCGCCTCGATCGCCACATAGGTCTCCCCGGCGGGGACCTTGAACCCTTCGGTGTATATCTTGAAGTGATGGATGAGGGCCTCCATCGACTCGTCGATGCGCTGCCTCGGAGGGGGTGACACCTTGCGGTCGGCGGTCTTGTAGTCACCGCGGGGCATGGTGTCCACCACCTGTTCGATGATGCGCAACGACTGGTGCATCTCACCGATCCGGACCCGGTAGCGGTCGTAGACATCCCCGCGGCTCCCGGTCACCACGTCGAACTCGTAGGCTTCGATGCCCGAATAGGGCTGGGACTTGCGCAGATCCCACGGCACTCCCGCCGCCCGTAGGGTCGGGCCGGTGACGCCGTAGGCCAGGCACTCGTCCACCGTGATTATCCCGACTCCGCGGGTACGGCCCAACCAGATGGGGTTCTCCTTCAGGAGGTCCTCGTAGTCCCGCATGGCCAGCGGGATCCTCTCCAGGATCTCGGCCACGTCCTCCTCCCACCCGTCCGGCAGGTCGGCCGCCACGCCGCCCGGACGGATGTAGTTGTGGTTCATCCGCAGGCCGGTGGTCTTCTCGAAGAAGGCCAGGATCAACTCCCGTTCCCGGAAGCCGTACATCATCATCGAGAGCGCGCCGATGTCCATACCGTTGGTGGCGGTGGCGACCAGGTGTGAGGACACCCGGTTCAGCTCGGTCATCAGGATCCGGATGGCCTGGGCGCGCGGCGGGATCTCCACGCCCAGCAGCTTCTCTGTCGCCAGCGAGTAGCAGAGCTCGTTGTGGAGAGGCGCCAGATAGTCCATGCGGGTGACGTTGGTGCCGCCCTGGAGGAAGGTCAGGGTCTCGGCGGTCTTCTCCATACCGGTGTGGAGGTAGCCGATGATCGGCTTGACCCTGCGGACGATCTCACCTTCCAGTTCGATATTGAGCCTCAGCACCCCGTGGGTGGAAGGGTGCTGGGGTCCCATGTTGACGATCATCCGCTCGTCGTCGTCAACGGTGTCGTCGACCACCCAGTCGTCGACGACGCGGGAGCCCCGCTGCTCGACGCTCCTCTCGACCGTCTCGTCGCGCTCCATCTCCTGAGCGCCCTCGTCGGTCCCGGCCACCATCCACTCCGAGACCTCGGGGGCTTCGGTGCCGGACACCCAGATGTCGGTGGTGGCGGTCGGCTCAGCCATCATGTCACCCGGGGCGAGGCTTTGAACTGGACGGGGACGGCGCCCACCTCGAAGTCGCGGCGGAGAGGATGGCCCATCCAGTCGTCGGGCATCAGGATGCGGGTGAGATCGGGATGGCCGGCGAAGCGGATGCCGAACATGTCGTACGCCTCACGCTCGAGGAAGTTAGCGCCGGGATAGACCGGAACCAGGGACGGCACTTCGGGATCACCTTCCGGGACCGGCACGAGTATGCGGAGGCGGCGGTTGTGCCGCACGGACAGCAGGTTGACCACCACCTCGAACCGGACCCTCCGCTTTCCCAGATAATCGACCACGGTGATGTCCGAACACATCTCGAATCCGTGGTCGCGGGCCGCCCCGGCGAGCCTGGCCAGATCCTCGGCCGGCACGCGGATGACATGATCGCCCACGGAGTGGCCGGCCTCGGCGGAGGGAACCGCTTCGCTGAGGCTCGCCAACACCTCGTCGGCGGCGGCCGGAGGACCGGGCGAGCTGTCGCCGGACATCAACGAGCCAACTCCCCCGACACCACCTTGTCCTGCAGGGTGAGTATCCCGTGCATCAGCGACTGGGGGCCCGGCGGGCATCCCGGTACGTACACGTCGACGGGGACGATCTGATCGACGCCCTGGACCAGGGCATAGTTGTTGAACATGCCTCCGGTCGAGGCGCAGGCACCCATCGAGATCACCCATTTGGGATCCGCCATCTGGTCGTACACCTGGCGCAGGACCGGGGCCATCTTCTGCGACACGCGGCCGGCCACCACCATCAGGTCGGCCTGGCGGGGAGACGCCCGGAACACCTCCATGCCGAATCGGGCCAGGTCGTTGTGGGCGGTGCCGGTGGCCATCATCTCGATGGCGCAGCAGGCCAGGCCGAACGTGGCGGGCCACATCGACTGCTGCTGAGACCACCGCATGGCCTTCCCCAGCGTGGTGGTCAGGATCTGCGGAGGAGAGGTCAGTTGAGCCATCAGGCCGCCGGCTCGCCCACCGGGGCATCCGCGGACGGCCGGTACCGGGCGCGCCGCGAGACGTTCCAGTCCAGCGCGCCGCGCTTCCACACGTAGCCGAGGGTCTCGACTATCAGCAGGGTGAAGATGGCGATCGCGGCCACCCCGCCCCAGCCCAGCGTCCCGAACACCGACGCCCAGGCGAACAGGAAGATTATCTCGACATCGAAGATGACGAAGAGGATGGCTACGAGGTAGAACTTGACCGGGAAGCGCTGGATCGGCTCGGCCTCGGTGATGATGCCGCACTCGTAGGGCTCGAGCTTCTCAGCAGTCGGGCGCTTGTACGAGATGAGGTAGGAGACGATCAGTGACACGCCGGCGAACAGCAGCGCCAGCACCAGCATGAGTGCTATTGGGAGATAATCGGAAAGATCCACGCCACCTCCGCGAGAAGCCAATCCTACGAACAGCCGCGATGATCGCCAAAACGGAGCCGCCATACCGCAGCCGAGCGAACGGCCGACGCACCGCAGCGGTGACCTGGCGGCGTCTGATGCCCGTCCGTGTCATCCGGGAACATGGAGAACCGGCTCAAATACCGGGTTCTGTCACAGGCTCGTGGCACGATGGTGGTGATGTGCGGTACCCATGACACCACCCCGGTGATCCGCCACGGCGTGGCGGTCGCCACCTGCCGGAAATGCGGGACGGTGACCTTCCGCAACCGGGACTCCTTCGGGGGCATGGCGGCGCTCTTCGCCGACTACCGCCTGGTCGGCCGGGTGGAGGCGATCGGCGCCCCGGCCGGCGAGGTCATGGCCTTCCGGCCCCCCGACTCCTCCGACCGATCCACTATGGACGCCATACCGCCGCACCGCTGGTTCAGGGCGAACGAGCACCTGTGGGTGTGCCAGGACGGCTCGGTCCTGCTTCTCGCCCACCGTTTCCCGCTGGTGTCTCGAATGCTGGGGGCCTGACCCGCCCCGGTCCCTTGCCGCGGAACTGGGTGCGGTACATCCGGGCGTAGAGGCCGTCCTCCTCCAGCAGGACCTCGTGGGTGCCCTGCTCGACCAACCGGCCACCGTCGAGCACCAGGATCCGGTCGGCGGCGCGGATCGTCGACAGGCGGTGGGCGATGACGAGCGAGGTGCGGCCCACCATCACCCGCTCCAGAGCCTCCTGGATCAGGGCCTCGGACTCCGAGTCGAGATGAGCGGTGGCTTCGTCGAGGATCAGGATGCGCGGGTCCTCGAGTATCACCCTTGCCAGGGCGATCCGTTGCTTCTCCCCGCCGGAGAGCCGGTAGCCACGCTCCCCCACGACCGTCTCGTAGCCATCCGGCAAGCCGGCCACGAAGTCGTGGATGTTGGCGGCCCGGGCCGCCGTTACAAGTTCTTCCTCCGTGGCGTCCGGCTTGGCATACCTCAGGTTGGCTGCGATCGAGTCGTGGAACAGGAAGGTCTCCTGGGTGACCACGCCCACGGAGCGCTCGAGCGACTCGGTGGTGGCGTCCCTAACGTCCACCCCGTCGATGCGTACCGAGCCCCTGCTCACGTCGTAGAGCCGGGGGATGAGGTAGCTGACCGTGGTCTTTCCGGCCCCCGACGGCCCGACCAGGGCCGCCACCTCGCCCGCCTCGATCCGGAAGTCGGCATTCTCCAGCGCCCAGCGCCGGGTGGGAGGCTGCTGGGACGGGGGAGGCTCGTCCGGCTGGCCGGGCCTTGCTATAGCCGTCAACCCGACCGGTTCCGTCTCCAGGTACCGGAAGGACACCCCGTCGAACTCCACCGTCCCGCTCACGGGCCGGAGGTCGGTGGCGTCCCGACGCTCCACTATCTCCTGGCGGAGGTCCAGCACCTCGAAGACCCGCTCGAACGACACCAGGGAGGTGGCGAACTCCACCCGGGCGTTGGACATGGCCGACAGGGGCCCGTACAGCTGCACCAGGAGGCTCGAGAACATGATGACCGTCCCGAGGCTCATGGAGCCCTGGATGACCAGGTACCCGCCTACCCAGAACACGGCCGCGGTACCGATGGCGCCGACCAGCCCGAGCGCGGCGAAGAACCACCTCCCCACCACCGCGGACCGGACGCCGAGGTCGCGGACCATCCCGGCCTCGGCGGAGAAGCGGGCCATCTCCTCGTTGCGGCGCCCGAACAGCTTGACCAGCAGGGCGCCGCTCACGTTGAAGGTCTCGTTGAGGATGGCCGCCATCGCCCCGTTGTGCCGCATCTGGCGCCGGGTGATGGCGCGGAGCATCTGCCCGACCCGCCGGGCCGGGTAGACGAACAGCGGCAGTGCGGCCACCGCCAGGAGGGTGAGGCGCCACTCCGCCTGGAGCATCACCGCCAGGATGGCCACCACGGAGACCACGTTCGACACGATGGTGACGAACGTGCCGGTGATGGCGGTCTGGGCGCCTACCACGTCGTTGTTGAGGCGGGACACCAGCTCGCCGGTCTTGGTCTCGGTGAAGAACCGCAGCGACATGCCCTGGAGGTGGGTGTACAGGGCCCGGCGCAGGTCGTAGATGATCCCCTCCCCCGCCTTCGCGCTCATCCACCGCTGGAGCGCGCCCACCGACACGCTGATGAGCGGCACCACCACCATGGCCACGCCCAGGAGGGTCAGCCGCCGCACATCGGCGGCCGGAATGGCGTTGTCGACCAGGTCCCGGATCAGGAGCGGCGGCACCACCGTGAGGCCCGATACCACGAGGATGGTGACCAGGACCCCGGCCAGCAACATCCGGTAGGGCTGACCGTAGGCGAAGACACGTCGTAGTAGCGCCCGATCGATCTCGGGACCGCGCTGGTCCCGGTCGTGGCGCACGTACGACCACCATCCCCCACCGAAGTCGTGAAAGATCGGGACCTCCTGCTGTACACGTCGATCTTAAGAGCGACGCCGATCTAACGTGCTGAGCCGCTCACTTCCCCCCTCACATCCGCTGTGGAACTCAGACGCGTATAGCCTGATTACCGAGAGCCGGCGGGGTCAGGCGCGGGCGTCGATGACCCGCAAGGGGCCGTTCCAGGCAATCATTTCCCGGTCCATCGTGATGAGGTCGCATCCGGCGAGTATCGCTGTGGCGACGATCATGCGGTCGGCGGGGTCGCGGCCTGCATATCCCTCTCCTGACAATTGCCCGGCGCGCATGGCCATACGTGCGTCCAGCGGGATCACCCGGATTCCGTTCTGAATGACATACCGGTACAACTCTTCGGCGTCAACGCTGATTCTGCCTTTCTCTGCGAGCGTGGCGACTTCCAAGAAGGTTATGGAACTGAGGGCTGCCTCTCCATTAGCGGCGGCGGCGTCAATCAGCTTTGTTGCTGCCCGGCTCACCTCGTGCTTACGATGCTGGTCCGATCGCAGGACAACGTTGGTGTCCAGCAGCAGGCCCGGCATCAGCCGGTCACCTCATGGGTGGGGCACCAATCGGCACCCCATTCTGCTTCGCCTATGTTGTCGATATCTGCGCCCGGCTCTACTTTGACGATCTCACCAAGCCGGTCCCAAAAGCTCGTAGGCTGCTTCGGGCAGGGCGTTATCGAGGCCACCGGACGTCCGTTCTTTGTGACGGTGATGGGGTTGCCGGTTTCCTCTACTTGGTCCAAGATGCGAGAGCAGTTCGCCCGAAACTCCGAGAATGGGATCGAATCGGGCACCGCTGAGGACTTGGCGGCGGTTGACACGGGACGCCTCCCTGCTGATCTGTACTACTCGATTGTACTATATCGGCAGGGTCGGGCTAGCCGGATTCGAACCGGCGGCCTCCTGCTCCCAAAGCAGGCGCGCGGACCGAACTGCGCCACAGGACCTCAAGTCCATCAGGGCCGAGAACCGGGTCGGCTCAGCGCCGCCTTCGAGGTGTCGTCACTCGAATAGCCAGCGAGGGCATCGCTCCGGTCGCGGCTCTCGGTCGGACCGCACCGGGTCCCATCACTACTGTTCGGCGAGTGCGGCTTCGAGGATCTTGGCTTTGTCCAGGCTGCCCTGTTCCCCGACGGTGACGGAGACTCCGTCTATCCGCCCGGTGAAGGCGAACGGGGCTACGTAGTCCGGGCAGACCGACAGGCCTCTGTCCAAGCCGCAGTTGAGACTGCCGTGGGCGGGGAAGACCCAGGGGATGGTCATGCCGATGCGTCCCTTGACGGGTTCGGCCTCCCCGACGATCAACCGCACGTTGCCTCGATGGTCCGCTTCTCTCCTGTAGATGACCGACACCCTCACCGGGCCATCGCCCTCCGGCAGGGGGGCGGTCACCCGGTATTCCCGAATGCCGCACAGGTTGTAGACGAAACGCGCCTCTCCGTCCTTGACGAAGAGGGTATAGCCGCCGAATCGGTTGCCGTGGGCGAAGATGACGCCCTCGGTCACTCCGGAGGGGCAGGGAGAAACCGTGGTGACGATGTCAAAGTCCCGGTTGAGGGTGTTGACCGCTCCCCGCGCGAAGACTGGTTGGGTGTTGGGCAGGTACTCGAATGTGTCCCGGTCGGGGCCGACTGAGGGTCGGGGATCGGGCCAGCGCTCGTGACCGCGGTCGTCGATGGGGAGAACGTTGTACCGGCCGGCCTCCACCCACCAGCGGTCAACCAGATCCTGGACCATGTCAGGATGCTCAGCGGACAGATCATTGGTCTCGTTGGGGTCGGCCTCCATGTCGTAGAGGAACCAGCGGTCCTGGTCGAAGTCGCCCCGGCTGCTCATGGGAGGATGATCGGCCACCGCCTTCCAGCCGTCGTAATAGATGGCGCGATGTCCCAGCATCTCGTAGTACTGCACCCGCTTGCGGGACCGGGCGTCGGGCTCCAGGACGCTGTACCACATGCTCACGCCCTCGATCTCGGATTGGGGTACGCCATCGATACTTGACGGAGGCTCGATGTCGAGTGCCTCGAGGATGGTGGGCATCACGTCGGTTACGTGGTGGTACTGGCGCCGGATCTCACCGGCGGTCCGGATCCGGTCCGGCCACCGGACGATGAGGGGATCGGCGATCCCACCCTGCCATACGGACCGTTTCCACTCCCGGAAGGGTGTGTTGCCGGCCATCGACCAGCCCCGGGGGTAGTGATTCATGTAACCGGGCCCGCCGATCCGGTCGATGTGCTCCAGGAGCTCGGGGAACTCCGGGGACAAGGCGTTGTACATGGCGTACTCGTTGATGATCCCGTGCTCCTGGCCCTCGAGGCTGGCGCCGTTGTCGGACAGGAACACGATCATCGTGTCGTCAAGCCGGCCGATGCGGCGCAGGAACTCCACCACCCGCCCGATCTGCTCATCGGTGTGCGTGACGAAACCGGCGTAGACCTCCTGCATCCGGGTGTACAGTCGTTTGTGGTCGTCCGACAGCGTATCCCAGGCCGCCACTCCCCAGTTTCGCTCCGGGAGCTCCACCGATTCCGCCATCAGCCCCAGCTCCTTCTGGCGGTCCAGCACCCGCTGCCGTTCCAGGTCCCAGCCGTCGTCGAAGACACCCCGGTAGGCGTCGGCGTACTCCAGCGGTACGTGGTGGGGAGAGTGGCCCGCCCCGTAGGCCAGGTACAGGAAGAACGGCTTGGCGGGGTTGGCCGAGTGGGCGCCCGCCAAGTAGTCGATCGCCCGGTCGGTCAGGTCGACGCTCAGGTGGTAGCCGTTTCCGCCGGGACGGTCGACGAACTGGTTGTCCTGGGCGAGGGCGCCCGGGTGCCAGTGGTCGATCATCCCCATCAGGAACCCGTAGAAACGCTCGAATCCCCGCCCGAGGGGCCAGCGGTCGAACGGGCCGGCCGCCGTCTGCTCGTAGTCAGGCGTCAGGTGCCACTTGCCAACCGCGAAGGTGTTGTATCCGCGATCCCGCAGGATCTCCGAGAGCATCCCGTGCGTGGGGGGCATCACCGCGTTGTGGCCGGGATACCCCAAGGCCAGCTGCGGGATGCTGGCCATGCCGCAGCTGTGATGGTTCCGCCCGGTCAGCAACGCCGCCCGCGTCGGTGAGCACAGGGCGGTGGTGTGGAAAGCCGAGTAGCGGATCCCGTCGGCCGCCAGCGCGTCAATGTTGGGTGTGCGGATCGACGACCCGTAGCACCCGATCTGTCCGAAGCCGACGTCGTCCAGGAGGATCACCACCACGTTGGTCCGGCCGTCGGCAACGGGCGAGGATTGCGGCCAGCGAACCTCGGACTCTTCTCTCGTCTTTCCGACTCTCTGAGGACCGCCCATCACCTGCTCCAATCAAGCCTCGCCGGGGTCGGGGGGCTCCTACCGGCCGTCCTGGGCTGCCGAGTCATCTTCGAGTATCCAGATGTGCTCCTTGGGCAACTCGACGAACACCTGGTCGCCCGTGTTGAGAGTGACGGACGGCGGGGCGTGGACCGTCCATGTGGTGTCCGCCAGCTGCACGAAGACCTGGGTATGGGTACCCATGTATATCGCCGAGGTCACCGTCGCCGGAAGGTTGTTCTCCCCGCCCGGCCGGTTCGACAGCTCCAGGGTCTCCGGCCGCGCCGTGACGACGACCGGCCCATCGCCGGTGGCGGCCACGTTGTGGCCCACTGCGAGGTCGCCCGCGCCTGTGCTGACCACGTCGCCGTGGCGAGTCCCAGGCAGGAAGTTCTGGCTGCGGAAGAAGCTGGCGATGCCGGCCGTGCGGGGATGGCGATAGAACTCGTCCGGCCTGCCGACCTGCTGCAGGGTCCCGTCGAACATCAGGGCGATCCGGTCGGCGAGCATGACCGCCTCCTCCTGGTCGTGGGTAACGAAGATGGCGGTGATCCCGAGATCTCGTTGGATCGAGCGGATCAGGTGGCGCATGGTGATGCGCAGGTTCGCGTCGAGGTTGGCGAGCGGCTCGTCGAGCAACAGGACCTTGGGATGGGTGACCAGGCCTCTGGCCAGCGCCACCCGCTGCTGCTGGCCTCCGGACAGTTGGTGCGCCTTGCGGGTGCCGAAGCCGGACAACTCGACCCGTTCCAGCATTTCCTCCACCCTCCGGTTGATCTCGTCCTTGCCCATGCCGGCCATCTTGAGGCCGAAGCCGACGTTCTGGGCCACGGTCATGGTGGGGAACAGGAGATGCTGCTGGAAGATGAGCACCGCACCTCGCCGTTCGGTTGGGACCTCCACCACCGATGACCCGTCGAACAGCACATCCCCCGTGGTAGGGCGGGCCAGCCCGGTGATCATTCGCAGGGTGGTGGTCTTGCCACACCCGGAAGGACCGAGCAGGGCAACCATCTCCCCCGAGGCGATTTCCAGGTTCAGGTCCTTGACCGCCCACTTGTCACCGAAGGCCCGTCCGAGATGGACGAGAGACACATCCGTCATACCTTGCCGAAACCTCCCATCACGGTCGAGCCGCGCCCCAACGACCTAGAGGTCAGGATCAACACCATGACCGCGGGTGCGACGAAGATCAATGTAATCGAGGCCGCCACCGCGGCATTGCCCTGCCCGAGGAACGGGAAGAGCACCATCGGCAGGGTGATCAGAATTCCGCTGCCGATCAGAACCGTGGTCACGTACTGCGACCACGAGATCAGGAACGTGAAGAGGCAGGCCACGAGCAGTCCCGACGAGATGGCGGGCAGGGTGACGTACCGGAACACCCGTATCTTGTTGGCGCCGAGGGTCCGGGCCGTCTCCTCCAGGGCCGGGCTGTAGTTGGCGAACACGCTGGACATCACCAGGACGAAATACGGTGTGGCCGGTATCAAGTGGACCAGCGACACGCCCAGGACGGTCGCGGTGAGGCCCAGCCTGATGAACACGATGTGGATCCCCATGGCGGCTACCAGCGCAGGCACGATGATCGGCATCATCAGGATCCACTCCACTACCCGCTTGCCGCGGAACTGGTGCTGGCCCAGGGCTCGGGCTGCGGGCATACCGACCAGGAGCGCCAGAGTGGTGGTCAGCAGCGCGATGCGTAGGCTGTTTCCGAGCGATTCGAACACACGTGACGTGTCGTCGATGGTGTAGGTCCAGGCGTCCAAGCCCCACTCACCGGGAACAACGTCGGGATAGTGCCAGCGGAAGGCGAAGGACCTCAGCAGCAGCGACACACCCGGCAGCACCACCGACACCACGATGACGGTTACGGTGGCCCAACGCAACCAGTTGATCTGCCGCCGCCCGGGCATCCGTCGTTCGCTCACTGCCTGGTCCGGACCCGGGGCAGGCCCGGGAGCATCTGGCGAGGTCATCGGATCCCCACCGCCCGTTTCACGTCGACCTCGAGTAGCGGGCCAGCCGCCTGTATGCGATCAGCAGGAGGACCGTGATGACGGCCAACACGATGGCAATGGCCATCCCCTTGGGCCGCGATGTCAGTTCGGGACGCTGAAACTCCCGGAAGGCTTGAACCGGAAGGGTGGTCGGGAAGCTCTGTCCGAGCAGGAGCGGGATCTCGAAGTTCGCGAACGTGAAGGCGAACACGATGATCCACGTGGAGACCACCCCGGGCATGATGAGAGGCAGCAAGACGTGTACGAGCCGTTGCCGCTTGGTAGCTCCCAGGGTCTGGGCCAACTCCTCGTACTGGGGACCGACGCTCTGGAGGATGGCGAGCACCACCAGGCCTACGAACGGTATCTCCTTCCACATGAACGACAGCATCACTCCGATGCTGGCGTTGTCGTACAGGATCGCCGGGAAGTCGCCCGGAGCGTTGATCAGTCCCAGTGCAGCTCCTATGCGAGACAGGAGACCACTCTGGGCGAACAGCAGGATGACGGCGCTGGCGGCCACCAGGTGGGGTACGGGGAGAGGAATCTGGAATAGGAACGTCGCCAGACGGCTACCCGGGAAGCGCTGCCTAAGGACGAGAGCCGCGCCGACGGCGAAGACGGTCGACAGCAGCGTGACCGAGAAGGCGATGCGGAACGTGGTCCACAGCGAGACGAGGAAGTTCCGGTCGGTGACCGCGTCCACGTAGTGGCGGAAGGTGAACTCGGTGAGGCCGGCGGCCGGGAAGTAGCCGAGGCTCTGCATGAGACCCGCGACCAGCCCCCCGAGGAACAGCAGGAGGATCACCGCCATCGCCGGCGTCAGCATCAGCGGGATCTTCAGCCGCTCCCTCAGGGGCGTCTGGCGTCGTTCAAGCGTCATGGGACCGAGCTCGGTCCCCGACGGAGGTGGCGTGGGGCCGGTTGCCTGAGCGGGCGCCGGCCCCACCGTGCTGCTCACCTCTTGACTAGGCCTCGAGGACGTTCTCGATCCAGCCCGCCTCCATCTGCGTTGGCCAGGAGGCGTGCGGCTCGGGCAATCCGGCCGCGGCTAGGACGTCGAAGGGAAGGGTTGCCACTCCCCGGTCGTACGAGTTGAGGATGTCACGCTCTTCCTGTGTCCAGGTCGTGGTGTCTGTCGGGAGCCCCCATCCCCACTGCTCCGGGTTGGCCTGGATCAGCTGGTTCTCGGTGCTGAGTATGTGGTTGGCGACGATCATCGCGCCCGCCGGGTTTGAGGCGTTCTTCGGGATCGTCACGTAGTTCTTGTTGGTGAGCGTCCCCGTGTCCATCACCCAGGTGCGGATGGTGTCCGGATACGTGCCGTTGTTGATCAGGGTTGACGGCCGCCGCGGGTTTAGCGACATGCCGAAGTAGACCTCGCTGTTAGCCAGCAGGTCCTGCAGGGCCCCGATACTGGTCGGATAGGTGTCGCCGCCGCGCCACAAGTCGGGCTCGATGTCGTTCAGGTACTCCCACACCTTCGGCGCGATGCTGTCGAACACCGCCTGGTCGAAGGGTTGCTGGAACACCGAGTAGTCGTCGGCCGCCCAGTAGAACATGTGCTTCACAAAGCTCAGGCCGTGGAAGTCCGGCGGGGCCATGTAGGTGAACAGGCCCGGGTTGGCGTGAACCCACTCCGCCAGTGCCTCGAAGGTCCTGGGCGGTTCCGGCACGTAGGCCGAGTTGTACACGAAGACCATCTGCGCCGATCCCCACGGCGATTCGAGGCCATCGACCGAGACGCCGAAGTCGTAGGCGATCGAAGGGTCGTCCCAGTTGACATGCGCCGCGTTGGGGATCCCCTCCGACCACGGTCCGAACAGGAGCTCAGCTTCCTTCAGGGTCTTGAAGTTGTCACCGTTGATCCAGATCATGTCGACGCTGCCGCCTTCGGTCACCCCGGCCTGGTGCTCGTTGAGGACCAGGTTGACGGCTTCGACGGTGTCGCCGAGCGGGACCCGGTTGAGCGTGACGTTGTAGCGCTCCTTCACGACATCGCCGATATACGTGTCGACCCAGGAGTTGAGGTTTTCGTTGCCGCCCCACATGTGCCAGTTGACCGTGGTGCCGTCGGCAGCAGCGAGTACGTCATCCCAAGTGTCGTACATGGGAACGTCAGCCATGGTTCCCATCATCTCTTCTTCCATCGCCTCGGTGGTGGTCGGAGCTTCCTCTTCCATCGCCTCGGTGGTGGCGGGAGCCTCTTCCATCGCTTCGGTGGTGGTCGGAGCTTCCTCCGCCATGGCTGCCGTGGTGGTTGTCGCTTGGGTCGCGGCGGCCGTAGCCGGTGTGCTGTCTTCGTCGGACCCGCACGCGGCCGCTACTAGCGCCAAGACTGTGAAAAGTAGTAGAACGGAAAGGTGTTTCCGGTTTCGGGCAATCATCAGATCCTCCCTCCGAAGTGATTGCACATGGGTGCAAGCCTGAGCGGGGATCCAGACCCCCTGAGCCTGTCCCCAAGGACCGTAGATACACCTGTCATGGGTGTCAAAGGGGCGGCGACCAGATGACGACCTCTCGGCTCGGGATTGCCCACCGAGGGAGGAGGTCTTGAGTCCGCGAGCCCTGAGCTGAGCGTGCGCCATGCGCGGGCGGCGGAGTAGGCTCGCCGAGTAATGGACGGCGGTGGAACAGAACGGAAGCCGCGCACGGGCGGTGCGACCGAAGGTAACGGCCGCAGGCCGGACGTGCTGCTCATCATGTTCGACGACATCGGCTTCTCGGACCTGGGGTGCTACGGATCCGAGATCGCCACGCCCAACCTCGACGCACTGGCCGCGGGCGGCCACCGCTACAACAACTTCCACGCCACCACGCTGTGCTCGCCGTCGCGAGCCTGCCTGCTGAGCGGCCGAAACCACCATGCGGTGGGCATGCGGATGCTCACCGGGACCCGTTACGACTACCCCAGCGGCCAGGAGCGGGTCACCAGGAGGGCGGCACTCGTCTCCGAGGTGCTGCGCGAGTCCGGGTGGAACACATTTGCGGCCGGGAAGTGGCACCTGCTCCCGGCCGACAGCCAGGGACCGGCAGGGCCCTACGGCGACTGGCCGCTGGCCCGGGGTTTCAACGGTTTCTACGGGTTTCTGGGGGGCGCGGCCGACCACTACTACCCCGAACTGGTGCGCGACAACCACCACATCGAGCCTCCGGCCAGGCCGGAGGACGGATACCACCTGACCGATGACCTGATAGACCGTTCCTCACGGTTCGTCTCCGACCATATCGCCCACCGCCCTTGGGACCCGTTGTTTCTCTACCTTCCTCTCGGCGCTGCCCACGCACCGCACCATGCGCCCCCCGAGTACATGGAGAGGGTCCGCGGGCGATTCGACGCCGGCTGGGACCGGATCCGTGAGGACAGGTACGAGCGGCAGTTGGAAGCAGGCATCATCCCGCCCGGTACCGAGCTGCCCCCGAGCAATCCCGATGTTCGCCCGTGGGCGAGCCTCACCGCGGAGGAGCGTCTGGTGTCGGCGCGCCTCCAGGAGGCCTACGCCGCCTTCATCGAGCACACCGACGCAGCGCTCGGACGCCTGTTCGACCACCTGAAGCGGGTGGGCCGCTGGGACAACACGCTCATCTTCGTGTGCTCCGACAACGGGGCGGCCATGGACGGCCGGGACATCGGGGCCTTCGGGCGCATCCACTTCTTCAACGACATCGAGCCCGGGGCAGCGGACATCATCGATCGGATCGACGAGATCGGAGGTCCCACCGCCGACTCGCAGTACGCAAGGGGCTGGGCACAAGCCTCCAACACGCCTCTCAAGTGGTACAAGCGCTACACCCACGGCGGAGGCATCAGGGTTCCGTTGATAGTCCGGTGGGGGGACCGTATGGCCTCCCCCGGCGCCGTGCTTGATCAGTTCCACCACATGATCGACATCGCACCCACCATCTACGAGGTGGCGGGAGTGGAGCCGCCCGCCGAGTACCTGGGGCGTTCCCAGTTGCCGATCCACGGCAAGAGCATGGCCTACACGTTCGGTGATCCGACCGTGCCAAGCCGCAAGGGCCCGCAGTACTTCGAGATGACCGGTCACCGGGGGATCTGGGCGGACGGATGGAAGGCGGTCACTCGCCACACGCCCGGCGATCCCTATGCGACGGAGGAGTGGGAGCTCTACCACCTTGACGAGGACTTCTCCGAGTCCAATGACCTCGCCGCCTCCGAGCCCGAGAGGCTGGCTGAACTGGACCGCCTGTTCTGGCACGAGGCGGAGGCGAACGATGTGCTGCCGCTGGACGACCGCTACATGGAGCTGTTCTGGTCCTACAGCATGGACGAGCGCTCTCCGCTCTACCGGCGGCGGGTCGACTACTACCCACCCCTCAGCCACGTCGAGCGGGCCGCCACACCCCCGATCGAGCATTGTTCCTACCAGATCGAGGCTGTCGCTTCCGGTGAGATGGAGGGTGTGATCGTCGCCTACGGCCACCCGACATCCGGCTTCGTGCTGTACATGAAGGACGGGCGCCTCCACTACGAGTACAACGCGGCGGGGCCGGTCATAGCCCACAGCATCTCCGTGCCGGACGGCGACCCCCTGACGTTAGGGTTCGACTTCGACCTTGTCGGCGAGAGGGCCGGCCGGGGTCGTCTGACCGCCGGTGACCACCAAGGCGAGTGGTTCGACTTCGACCGCGTACTGATCTGGATCTCCCTGGCCGGTATGGACGTGGGCCGTGACGAGTACGGTCCCATCAGCACTCGCTACGAAGCGCCATTCCCGTTCCAGGGTGAGCTCCGGCGCGTGACCTTCCACCTCGGAAGCGAGATCAACGCACCCCGCCGGCGCGACGACTACTAGCGACCCACCCGGACTCAGGGGACAGGGTTCCCCGGCCGGTAGGCATCGAGGAAGACCTCCCTCCCCAGCCGGGAGGACTCGTAGATGGCCGCGATTATGGCCAGAGACACCCGGGCGTCCTCACCGGTGAGCACCGGATCACGATCCTCGCGGATGGAGGTTGCCGGAGGAGTCCATGGGTAGCATAGAGATACCGACAGGGCCGCTCGCGAGGGCACGATGACGATGGCGTACACCGACTACGAGATTCGGCGCCAACTTCGCCTCGGCGAGGACAGCGCTTGGGAATTCAAAGATGTTGATTTTCGCGCCAGCGACCCCGCGCGGCACCATCGCGACAGTTGGGCCGACGAGATCGCCGCTTTCGCGAATGCCAGGGGCGGCGTCCTTCTGCTCGGCGTCACCGACGCGGGCGATGTGCCAGGAATGTCCCGCTACCAACTGGACAAACTCGAGGGCCTGGTCAGGGAGATCTGCACGGACTCCATCAAGCCACCGGTCAGGATCGAGACGTTCCGAAGGGAGCTGGATGAACGGCCGTTCCTCCTTGTCTCCATACCGGAAGGGGACGCGCAATACGACAGCCCTGGGGGCAGCTTCGTGCGCGTGGGCAGTGCCAAGCAGCCCATGTCGCCCGACGAGCGGATGCGCCTGGCGCAAAGGCGCGGCCAGGCTCGGTTCACCGGTTTCGACGAGCAGATGGTCGCTGGCACGGGCTTCTCAACCCTCGACAAGGACCTGTGGAAGCCCTTGCTCAGCGCTGAGGGCTTGCGCGACCCCCGGTTGGGGCTCGAGAAGCTCGGACTATTGCGTACCGACAGCCACGGCGCGGTTCTGGCCACCGTGGCGGGCATTCTGGCGTGCACCCGGCAGCCCCGAGAGTTCGTTCCGGGCGCGGAGGTCACGGCCGTTCGCTACAAGGGCGTTGACCGCTCATCTGCGCAGATCGACGCACAGGACATCGTCGGTCCGATCAATAAGCAGATCACCCAGGCACTCGCGTTCGTCATGCGAAACATGCGTGTCGGTGCGCGCAAGGACCCCGCTCGGGTGAACCTGCCCCAATACAGCTCGCGAGCGGTCTTTGAGGCTCTGGTGAATGCGGTCGTGCACCGTGACTACTCGATCCGAGGCAGCAGAATCCGGTTGTCGGTCTTTTCTGATCGCCTTGAGTTGAGATCTCCGGGCGGACTTCCCAACAATCTGACCGTCGAGAGCATGATGGAGCGACAGGTGACTCGTAACCAGGTACTCGCCTCAATCCTGGGCCGCATGAGCGTCGGTGGGGTCGAGGGTACCGGAGGCCGGCAACACTTCATGGAGCGCCGTGGCGACGGTGTTTCTATCATCAGCCGCGAGACCAGCGAGTTATCCGGGAAGGACGCACAGTTCCGGCTCATCGATAATTCGGAGTTGTGCATTACTCTCCCCGCCGCCGAGGTTCACGCGGACCCGGCCACTGTGGTGGTCACGGTGCGTAGCGGCGGATCACCGCTCGCCGGCGCGGATGTGCTGGCACTGTTCCCGAACAACACCTGGAAGCGGGACCGCACTGACGCTGAGGGCGAGGCGCGCCTTGACCTGCACTCCGTTCACCTGCCAATGACGGTGTTCGTGGCTCGAAAGGGCTACGCGGCACATGTCGAACGAGGCTGGTTGCCGATGGAGCGAGCGCTCGCAGTCGAGTTGACCCCCAATGCGGATGGCGGTTCCGTCGTGTTCGCAGAGTCGACCGGTCACGTACCGGGTCTAGCCGGCCGGCTCAATCCGATTCTCGACGCCAGCTACCGGACGTACCTCTATGCCTCCAACATCGCCATCAACGGCGGACAGCAGCAGCCGGTCCCTTTCGTCCCCGGAGATGAAGATCTGCACTTGATGGACGCGGACGGCAAGTCGTTGCTCGTGCGGGTCGTGGCCATCGCAGGACGGTCGTCGGTCCTCGATTACGGCCCCGTCTGAGACTCAGGGGACGGGGTTCCCCGGCCGGTAGGCATCGAGGAAGACCTCCCTCCCCAGCCGGGAGGACTCGTAGATGGCCGCGATTATGGCCAGAGACACCCGGGCGTCCTCACCGGTGAGCACCGGATCACGATCCTCTCGGATGGCGTCGACCATGTCCTGGAGCTGGATCCGGTGGCGGGTCTGCGGGTAGGCCCAGGGATCGTCGATGTCGGTCAACCCGAAGTCCGGGTCCACCTCCACCCGATCCTCGTCACCCTCTACATCCCAGACAAGGAACCTGTCGTACTGGGCGTTGGCGACCACGGTGCCCAGCTCGCCGTGCAGCTCGATCCGGGACTTGAGAGCGGTCCGGACCGAGGAAGTGCTCTCGATGATCCCCATAGCGCCGTTGGTGAAACTGACCACCGCGGTAGCGGTGTCCTCCACCTCGATGTCGTGGAACTGGGTAGCCACCCGGCCCATCACAGACCGCACCGGTCCCATCAGATGCTGCAGGAGGTCGATTATGTGGATGGACTGGGTCATCAGACAGCCCCCGCCCTCGAGCGCCTCGGTTCCCCGCCAGGCGGCAGAGTCGTAATAGGCAGCCGTCCGGCTCGACTTGTCAACCGCGTCGCTCAGGAACACCCGCCCCAGACGACCCGAGTCGACCGCCTCCTTGAGGGTGCGGGCCACCACACCGAAACGCATCTGGAAGACCACCCCGAGCTTGGTGTTGTTCGCCCGGCAGACGGCGATCATCCGATCAGCCCTCTCCAGCGTGGTGTCAAGGGGCTTCTCCACCAAGGCATGCTTGCCGGAGTTCGAGGCGGCGATCGCCACCTCGGCGTGCAGACCGGTGGGAACCGAGACGACCACCACATCGACATCATCGTGTTCCACCAACCGCCGGTAATCGGTGAACCAGTGCCTGGCGTCGTGGGCCTCGGCGAATCCCCGGACGTTGGACTCGTTCCGGCTGCACACCGCCACCAGCTCGGCGCCGTCGACGAAGTCGAGCTCCTTGGCCATGAAGCCACCCGACATACCGGTCCCGACCAGGCCGAAGCCTATGTTGCCGTCTCTCACCGCATCGCCTTCCCGGCCCGAGTGTACCGGCCGGGCCGTACCGCTCCCGGTCGGCCGGGTGGTGTGGTGATCACCCGCCCCGCGGCGTCGGGGGACTAATCATCCCAACTGGCGCCCAGACCCGCCTACGCTCTGGTAACCATGCGAATCCTCTTGCTGAACGGCCCCAACCTCAACCTCCTGGGCACGCGCGCCCCGGAGGTCTACGGCTCGGACACGCTCGAAGACGTGGCCGAGCAGTGCCACGCGCACGCGGCCCGGCTCGGTCATCGCCTCGAGGACTTCCAGTCCAATCACGAGGGAGAGTTGATCGACGCCATTCACGCCGCGCGGGAGACCGCTGACGGGATCGTTTTCAACCCCGGCGCCTTCTCCCACACCAGCTATGCCCTCCACGACGCCATAGAGGCGGTCGGGATCCCCACCGTAGAGATCCATATCTCCAATGTTCGGGAACGCGAGCCATGGCGGCGCATCTCCGTGACCGAGCCGGCCTGCGCGTACCAGATCTTCGGCCGGGGCGTCACCGGCTACCTGGACGCCATTTCCCATCTCCACTACCGGGCGGCCCATCCCCCTCTCATCCTGGCCTACGGGCCGCACCCCGACCAGGTGGCCGATCTGCGGCTTCCCGATGCTCCCGGACCCCACCCGGTGGCGATCCTGGTCCACGGTGGCGGATGGGCGGACCCCTACACCCGTGACCTGATGGACGGGGCCGCGGTCGACCTGGCCGCGAGGGGAACGGCCACCTGGAATATCGAGTACCGGCGGATCCCACCGGTGGGCGGTTGGCGGGACTCCATGGCGGACGTTACCGCCGCGGTCGGCGCCCTGTCCTCCATCTCCGGCGACCATCGCCTCGACCTGGACCGGGTGACGGTGATCGGGCACTCCGCCGGCGCCCAACTGGGATTCTTCGCCGCCAAGACCGCCTCCGTGCGTCCGGCCGGCTTCGTCACGCTGGCGGGAATGCTCGACCTGGAGAACGTCGGTTCCGGTTTCGACGGGCTCATCTCGGCCTTCCTGGGCGACGACCGCCACGCTCGCCTCCCGGCGGTCGACCCCATCCGTGCCCTTCCCTCCGGTGTCCCGACGGTGGCGGTGCACGGCCTCATGGACCGGTCGGTAGCGCCGGAGCAGAGCCGCCGCTTCGTCAAGGCGGCCTTGGCGGCCGGCGACCGATCCCACCTGGTCGAGGTACTGGAGGCCGACCACATGGACGTGATCTCGCCCCTCGCCGCCGGATGGGAGGAGGTGGCGCACGCCTGCCTGGGCGCCTAGCCGGCGCCCTAGGCGAGGGCCGCCTCCCCGAAGATGCCCCTCACCTCGGCGTAGAGCGAGGACGACAGTTCCACTTTCTCGTCGAGCTGGAAGACCTTCCGACTCTCCCCGGCGGTGAGGTCGATGTAGACCGGCGCCGGCCCCGGATGGTTGGACACCACCTGCTTGAGCTCGCGCAGCGACTCCATGAAGGCATCCTGATCCGTTAGCGCCCGGCGGGGCTCCAGGCGCAGCCTGAGGTCGCTGTCGGGGACGAGCTTGGGTCTGGTGATTCGGAAGGCCCGGACCTTCACCTCATCCCGGTTGCTCAGCCTGCCCTCCACCACCATGATGGCGTCCTCCTCCAGAATCTCGTCGGCCGAGGCCAGGGTCTTCGCAAACACCACCACCTCGACCGAGCTGTCGAGGTCCTCGATGTTGAAGTAGGCCATCTGCTCCCCCGAGCTGGTGTAGCGGCGGGTGATTCCGCTGACGATCCCGCCGACCCTCACCCGCTCCCCGTCCGCCAGCGCCGCCAGCCCGGACACGGTCGCGTTGGTGTGCTGCGCCAGGGCCCGGCCCAGACCGTTCAGCGGATGGTCCGATACGTAGAGGCCCAGCATCTCCTTCTCGTGGGCCAGCAGGACGAACTTGTTCCACTCATCCTCCGGAATCGCCACCTCGTCGAACTCCGGAACCTCGGCTTCCCCGCCGAACAAGCTGAACTGACCCGCCTCCTCGTGCCGCCTCCGCGCCAGCGTACGCTCGATCATCAACTCCGCCACCTCGTTCAGGCCTCTTCGGGTGTGCCCCAGGTCTTCGAAGGCGCCCGCCCTGATCAGCGAGGCCACCACCCGCTTGTTGAGGGCCGTGGCCTCCACCCGGTTGGCGAAGTCCTGGAAGTCCGCGAAGGCGCCCCCGGCGTGGCGGGCCTCGATGATCTTCTCCACCACCGCCGACCCGACGTTCCGCACCCCGGAGAGTCCGAACACGATCCTGCCGTCCCGGACGGTGAAGTCGCTCTCGGAGGCGTTGACCGACGGCGCCGACACCTCCAGCCCCATCACTCGGCACTCGCTCAGGTACAGGCGGTTACGGTCCTTCTCCCGGTGCGACGACGTGAGCAGGGCGGCCATGTATTCGGCCGGGAAGCGAACCTTGAGGTAGGCGGTCTGGTAGGCCAGCAGGCCGTAGGCGGCGCTGTGCGACTTGTTGAAGCCATAACCGGCGAAGCCCTCGATCGAGTCGAACAGCTCTCCCCCGAACTCCGGCGTGTTGCCGCCCGCCACCACGCCGGCCACGAACTTGTCCCGTTCCTGCTCCATGATGGCGGGGATCTTCTTGCCCATGGCCTTGCGGAGGGCGTCGGCGTCGGCCATGGAGTACCCCGCGATGTCGCGGGCGATCTGCATGACCTGTTCCTGGTAGATCATGAGGCCGTAGGTCTCGCTCAGCACGCCCTCGGTGGCCGGATGGGGATAATCCACCTTGCTGCGCCGGTTCTTGCGGTTGGCGTAGGCGTGGTGCCAGTCGTTCGACATCGGGCCGGGCCGGTACAGGGCCACGAGGGCGATCATGTCCTGGAATCGGTCCGGCCGTAGGCTCCTGATCAGGGAGCGCATGGCGGTACCTTCCAGCTGGAAGACACCGATGGTGTCGCCTCTGCAGAGCATCTCGTAGGTGTCGGCATCGTCCAGGGGGACCCGGTCGATGTCGGGCCGGTCCCCGGTGCTCCGTTCGATCAGGTCCAGCGTCCGGTCGATGGTCGACAGCGTGCGCAGGCCGAGAATGTCCATCTTGAGCAGGCCCAGCTTCTCGATGGCATGCATCTCGTACTGGGTGACCACCTCGGCGTCCTCGCCCTTGCGCTGCACCGGCACCAGGTCGGTGAGCGGCCGGGGAGCGATCACCACCGCCGCGGCGTGGATCGAGTCCTGGCGGCGGAGCCCTTCCAGACCCCGCGCGGTGTCCAGGACCAGGCGGGCGTCCTCCTTGTCCCGGTAGTCCTCCCGCAGCCCGGCGGCGTTGGCATACCACTCCTTGGTGATCCCATCGGCATCGTGGGCCGGGGGGTTGAAGCAGATGTCGAGCGATGCCTCCCGTCCCAGGACCGGATCCGGCATCAGCTTGGCCAGGCGGTCCCCCATCGCGTACGGGAAACCCTGGACCCGGGCCGAGTCACGAATAGCCTGCTTCCCCTTGATCGTGGAGAAGGTGACGATCTGGGCCACGTGATCGGATCCGTACTTGTCGGCCGCGTACCGGATGATGTCGCCCCGGAAACGCTCGTCGAAGTCCATGTCGATGTCCGGCATCTCGCGCCGGCCGGGGTTGAGGAAGCGCTCGAAGATCAGGCCGTACCCGATCGGGTCCAGATCGGTGATACCCAGCGAGTAGGCCACGATCGACCCGGCCGCCGAGCCCCGCCCCGGGCCGACCCTGATCAGGCGCGACCTCGCGTAGCGCACCAGGTCCCACACGATCAGGAAGTAGTCGGGGAAGCCCATGTCCTCGATGATCCGCATCTCGTGCTCTATGCGCTGCCCGACCTCGCCGCCGGTCCGGCCCTCGTAGCGGCGGCGAGCGCCCTCGGTCACCAACTCCCGCAGGTAGGACATGGCCGTGTGGCCGTCCGGGACCGGAAAGTGGGGCAGGAGCAACTGGTCGAAGTCCAGATCCACGTTCACGCGCTCGGCGATCAGGAGCGTGTTGTCGCACGCATCGGGATAAGTGTCCTCCGGGAACCGGTCCCGCATCTCCCGAGGGGTCTTCAGATAGAACTCCTCGCCCTCGAAACGGAGGCTCCGGTCCGGGTCCCCCATGGTCGACCCCGTCTGGATGCAGAGCAGGACATCGTGGGCGGCCGCCTCGTCCTGGCGGGTGTAGTGGGCATCGTTGGTGGCCAGGAGCGGAGCGCCGACCCGCTGCGAGATCTCCACCAGGTCGGGGAGGATGCGCTGCTGGCTCTCCAGGCCGAGGTCGTGGAGCTCGATGAAGAACCGGTCCCGGCCGAAGATGTCCTGGTAGAGGCCGGCTGCCTCCACGGCTTTCTCCAAGTCCCGCCGGCCGCCACCGTACCCGTCCTCTCGCGGCGCGTCCGGGGCCAGCAGCGTCGGCACATGACCGGACAGGCAGCCACTGGTGGCGATGATGCCCTCGGCATACTCGGCCAGCAGCTCGTGGTCCATGCGGGGCTTGTAGTAGTAACCCTCCAGGAAGGCCCTGCTGACCAGCTTGACCAGGTTGGAGTAGCCGGTCTGCGTCTCGGCCAGCAGGGTGATGTGATGGCGGACGTTGTCGGGCCCGGTGGGCCGATCGAAGCGGGAGCCGGTGGTCAGGTAGCCCTCCACGCCGAGAATCGGCTTGATGCCTGCCGCGGTGGCGGCCCGGTAGAAGTCGACCGCGCCGTAGAGCACGCCGTGATCAGTCAGGCCCAGCGCCGGCTGGCCGTCTGATACGACCGCCGCTACGGCGTCTTCGATCCGCGCTGCGCCGTCGAGCATCGAGAACTCGCTGTGCACGTGGAGGTGGACGAAACCGTTACTCGCCATGCCCCATCCTTGACCGCTATCCGTCGACCGGTCAGGGGCACCCAGCGATCCGAAACACTAGCGAACTCCGGCGCGTCAACCTGGCTTGTTCGGGATTATTCCCGCGGCACCTCTCCCTCGGCGGGCCTACCGAGGGCTTCGAGGCTCGACCGGAGATCGGAGGTAAGGGGCACCTCCACGTCGAGGTCCTGGCGGGTGACCGGGTGGACGAGACCGAGCCGGTGGGCATGGAGCCATACGCGCCCCGGATCGACGCCGGCCCGGGCGGGCCGCCCGTAGACCCGATCCCCCACCACCGGCCGGTCGATCGAGCCCAGATGCACCCGGATCTGGTGGGTACGCCCCGTCTCGAGAGTCACCTCCAGCAGGCTCAGCACGGGACGGTCCCACGTGGCCAGCCAGCGGTAGTGCGTGACGGCGGGCTTGCCGCCGGGACCCACGAACCGTCTCGTCCGCCGCCGATCGATCGGCGCCTCGATCGTCCCGGAGGCGACGGCGAAGCCGCCGTGGGTGAGCGTGAGGTAGCGGCGGCGCACCTCCCTGGCGGCCATCGCCTCGGTCAGGCGACGGTGCGCGAGCGGGTGCCGGGCGATGAGGATGGCCCCCGAGGTGTCCATGTCAAGGCGGTGAACTATCCCCCACCGCGGGTACTCACCAACCCCCTCGACCTCAGGCCACCGATGGAGAAGCGCCGAGACCAGCGTCGCCTCGACGTGTCCGGGCCCCGGATGGGTGACCATCCCCGCGGGCTTGCCGATCACCGCCAGGTAGCGGTCCTCGTAGCGGACGTCCAACTCGACGGGATACGGTCGCAACGGGGCGGTCTCGGGAGGCACGAACCAGAGGCCGTCACCGGCGCCGAGCCGGGTGCTGGGCCGGCCTCCACTGTCCGGCCCGGCTGCTGTCAGCCCCGCTCCGCCGGACTCGATCATCCGCCTGGCTCTCGCCCTGCTCACCCCGGCCAGCCGGGCCAGGATCAGGTCGAAGCGGGCGCCGTCCAGGGATTCGGGGACGGTCAGATGCGTCTGGCCGCCCATACGAGGATCACCACGCCCACCGTGATGGAGGAGTCGGCAACGTTGAAGGTGGGCCAGAAGCTGAAGTCGATGAAGTCTGTGACCGCGCCGGACATCCATGGTCCGCCCAGGAGCCGATCGACGAGGTTTCCGATCGCCCCGCCGAGCACCAGACCCAACCCCACCAACTCGGTGGTGCTCCTGGTGCGCTCCACCATTACCAGGATCAGGAACGCCACCACGACGGCGGCCAACCCCAACCAGGACCCGTAACCCTGGAACAGGGAGAAGGCCGCCCCCGAGTTCTCGGTGACCGCGAGCCGGAACCAGCCGGGAATGATCACGAGGTTCTGGTCGGCCAGCGCCGTTCGCGCCCAGAGCTTGCTGATCTGATCGGCTACCAGAACGGCCCCGCCCAGGAGGCCGGCATTGATGCGTCGGCTGCTCAGCGCCGCCGCGACGCGCACTTCACGCACAGGCTGGTCTGCGGAAGGGCCCGCAGGCGCGCCACCGGGATGGTGCCTCCACAGACTCGACACTCGCCGTAGGTACCGTCCTCCAGTGCCTGCAGCGCGCTGCGGACCTGGCCGAGCAGGTCACGGCTGTTGCGGTCCACCGACAACTCCTTCTCGAACTCGAAGGCCATCGAGCCGCCATCGGCCGAGTCCGGATCGGGTCTGCGCTCGGCCGCGGTCTCGGCCATCCTGACCTCGCTCCGCTCGGCTTCGTGGTCGGCGATCACCGAGACGAGGCTCCGCTCCTTCTCCTCGAGGAGCCTCTTGAAACGTGCGAGTGTGGACTCGGCCAGCTTGCGGCGAGATGCCATACCGCTCTTCCTCCGGGCGCGACTGTGGGGCCGACTGAAGGTAGCAGGTCCGTGACCCAGCCGCAGGCATCGCTCCGGCCCGCCGGCCGGGTTCCGTCACCACCAGCAGCTACGGGTACGATGGCGCCCGCCAGCTATTCCCAGGATCATGCCAGGTAGCCAACCCGACTCCCCGCCGGTCTCCGACTTCACCCGGGTGCCTCCCGGTCTCGACCTCCCGGCACTCGACGCGCGCATCCTGGAGCGTTGGGACGAGACCGGCGCCTTCCACGCCTCCGTAGAGATGCGACCGCGCGAGCACGAGTACACGTTCTACGACGGACCCCCGTTCGCCTCCGGGAGCCCCCATTACGGCCACATCCTGGCCGGGATCATCAAGGACATCGTCCCTCGCTACTGGACCATGCGAGGGCACCGGGTGGAGCGCCGCTTCGGCTGGGACACCCACGGCCTGCCGGTCGAGATGGAGGTCGAGCAGCAACTCGGCATCTCGGGCCCCCGCCAGATCGAGGATCTCGGCGTGACCGTCTTCAACGACGCCTGCCGCCGGATGGTCGAGGTCACCACCGCTGACTGGGAGGGCATAACCCGCCGCATCGGCCGCTGGGTCGACTTCAGGAACGACTACAAGACCATGGACCCCGAGTTCATGGAGAGCGTCTGGTGGGTATTCCGGGCCCTGTGGGACAAGGGCCTGGTCTACCGGGCCTTCAAGGTACTTCCCTACTCGTGGGCCGCCGGGACCACCCTGTCCAACTTCGAGGTGAGCCTGGGCGGCTATCGCGACCACCCCGATCCCGCCATCACGGTCCGCCTGGAGATCCTCGAGGCCCCTGACCCGAGCGGGCCGGCCCGCCCCGGCGACTACCTGACCATCTGGACCACCACTCCCTGGACGCTTCCCGGCAACCTGGCGGTCGCGGTCGGCCCGGATATCGAGTACGTGGCGGTCGAGGACCGCGGTGACCGCCACTGGGTGGCTGCCCGCCGGGTGGAGGAGGTCTTCGGCGAGGCCCGCCGGCCGGCTGCGGTCGCCTCCGGCACCGAGCTGCTCGGCGTGCGTTACCGGCCGCCCTTCGCCTACTTCGAGGATCGGCACACCCGCGGGGCCTTCCGGGTTATTCGCAGCCCCTCGGTGACCACCGACGAGGGGACCGGCCTGGTCCACATGGCGCCCGCCTACGGCGAGGAGGACCTCTACGCGCTGGCGGACGCAGACCTGGATGTGATCGTCGATCCCGTCGACCTCGAGGCGAGGTTCACCGCCGCCACCCCCGACCTGGCCGGGGTCCATGTGTTCGAAGCGGCCGACGCCATCATCGGCCTGCTTCAGGAATCGGGAGCGCTGCTGAAGAACGAGCGGATCGTCCACTCCTACCCCTTCTGCTACCGCACCGATCAGCCGCTCATCTACAAGGCCATCCCGACCTGGTTCGTGCGCGTCGAGGCGATCCGCGACCGGATGGTGGAGCTGAACGGGTCGATCCACTGGGTGCCGGGGCCGGTGGGGGCCAACCGGTTCGGGAACTGGCTGGAGGACGCCCGGGACTGGGCGGTCTCCCGCAACCGGTTCTGGGGGAGCTGCATCCCGGTGTGGGAATGCGATTCCTGCGGCCATCAGGAATGCATGGGTAGCCGGGAAGATCTGGCCGAACGGACCGGCGTCTGGTTGGAGGACCTCCACAAGCACGTGGTGGATGAGGTGACCTATCCGTGCCCGTCATGCTCGAACGGGGGCGTCATGGTCCGCGTGCCCGAAGTGCTGGACTGCTGGTTCGAGTCCGGGTCGATGCCTTACGCCCAGTATCACTACCCCTTCGAGAACGAGGAACGCTTCCCGCGGACCTTCCCAGCCGACTTCATCGCCGAGGGTCTCGACCAGACGCGGGGATGGTTCTACACCCTTCACGTGCTGGCCGCCGCCCTGTTCGACGAGGTGGCTTTCCGCAACTGCGTTGTCAACGGCATGATCCTGGCCGAGGACGGGCGCAAGATGTCGAAGCGCCTGAAGAACTACCCCGAGCCCTCCGCGGTTCTGGACCGGTACGGGGGAGACGCCGTCCGGGCCTACCTGATCGACTCGCCGGTGCTCCGCGCCGAGCCACTCCGCTTCTCCGAGGCGGGGGTACGCGAGGTGGTGCGGACCGTGATACTGCCGTTCTGGAACGCCTATTCCTTCTTCACCACCTATGCCGAGGCGGACGGTATCCGGTTCCAAGACCTCCGGTCGGCGCCCGCCCCCGCCGACCGGCCCGAGATCGACCGCTGGATACTGAGCGTCCTGCAGTCGCTGATCCGGCGGACCAACGAGTTGATGGAGGGCTACTACCTGTACGCCGTGGTGGGCCCTGCGCTCGGCTTCGTCAACGACCTGACCAACTGGTACGTCCGAAGGTCCAGGCGCCGGTTCTGGCGGGCTCGTGAGGGCAACGAGGCCGACAAGCAAGCCGCCTTCGCCACCCTCTACGAGGTGCTGGTGACCTTCAGCCGCCTGCTGGCGCCCGTCCTGCCCTTCATAACCGAGGAGATCCACGCCGGCCTGGTCCCGGAAGCCTCCAGCGTCCATCACACCGACTACCCGGTGGTGGACGAGGGCGCGATCGACGAGGACCTCGAACGGACGATGGACGTGGCCCGCACGGTGGTGACGCTCGGGCGGTCGCTCCGTTCGGATCACTCGATCGGCGTTCGCCAGCCGCTGGCGCGGCTGGCGGTCATCACGCGCGATCCGGAGGTGACGGCCGCGGTTCGTCGTCACGGCGCGGTGATCGCCGAGGAGTTGAACGTCAAGGAGATCGGCACCCGTGATGACGAGCTGTCGGTGGTCGAGTTGGCGGCCAAGGCCAACTACAAGCGCCTCGGTCCCCGCCTCGGCGCCGCGGTCCGGGAGGTCGCCGCCGCGCTGGCCGCCCTGCCCTCGGAACAGGTGGCGTCCCTGCTCGAGGCCGGCGGGATGACCGTCGCCGGGCACGAGTTGAGCGCCGACGACGTGGTCATCACCAGGAACCCCCGTCCGGGATTGGCGGTGGCATCGGATGGCTCGCTGTCGGTGGCGCTCGACACGGTGCTGACCGGCGAGCTACGGAGCGAGGGCCTGGCCCGCGAGGTGGTGTCACGGATCCAGCGCGCCCGACGCGACCTCGGGCTCGAGGTGACCGACCGGATCCGGCTCCGGTACCACACCGAGGACGACCTCCTCTACGAGGCCATCGACACCCATGCCGACTTCATCGCCGGCGAGGTGCTGGCGGTGGCGATCCTCTCCGGACCCATGGAGGGCGGGACCAGATTCGAGATCGGCCAGAGCACCCTGTCGGTGCGCCTCGAGAAGGCCGGCTAGCCCTCTAGCCGAATCGGCGGGGCGAGAAAGGATCCAGCTCGAGGTCGGTGGGTCGGTCGCAGACGGTCTGGGCCACCAGCCGGCCGGTCACCGGCCCGAGCGACAGGCCGAGCTTGCCGTGCCCGACGGCGTAGGTGACGTTGCGCCAGCCGGGCGACCGACCGATTATGGGAAGCCCGTCGGGCGTAACCGGTCGCAGACCGGCCCATCTCTCCAGCACGGTGAGCTCGGGATCGAGCCGCACGCGGGATCGGACGTTCGCCTCGATCTGCGCCAGCCGCCGGAGCGAGGGCCGGGTATCGAGGCGCCCCAGTTCCAGCCAGCCGCTCATCCTCAGCAGGTCTCCCATCGGGTTCACCGCCACCCACCTGTCTCCTATCAGGAGGTTGGTGCGAGGGCCCCGGCGAGGCGCCGCCACCGTCATGCTGTATCCCTTGCCGGCCTGTATGGGTACCGACTCGCCGAGCAGCGTGGCCACCCCGGGGGTCCACGCGCCGGTGGCTATCACGACCTCGTCAGCCGCCAGGTCGCCCCGCGAGGTCACCAGCCTGTCCACCGCGCCGTCCGAGGTCCGGAAGTCCAGCAACGTCGTCCGGGGGACGAACACCACCCCGCGTCCCGACAGCACCGACACGATTCCGGCCATGAAGCGGGCGGGATCCAGACCGGCGTCGTCCACGCACCGGAACCCCCCGATGATGCCCTCGTCCAGCGCCGGCTCCCGCTCGCGGAGTTCGGCGGCGCCGTATCTCTCGATGGCCACGCCGTGACGCTCCATCGTGTCGGCCTCGTGCCGCGCCGCGGCGAAGGCCCCGGGGTCTCCGTAGACGTGATAGAGCCCGAGCCGGCGGTAGCCGCACTCGATCCCGTCCCGTTCGATCCACTCCACCGCCAGGTCAGCGCTCAAGAACCCGAGGGCGCGCAGGGCGACAGCCCCGGCCTCGGCTGCACGGGAAGTGCATTTGAGCGCGAACCGGACCATCCAGCGCAGGTACGACGGGTCGACGGACGGACGCACCGTCACCGGCCCGGTGCGCCGGATCATCCCCCGCACCACACCGGACAGCACGCCGGGGGCGGCCATGGGGATCAGATGACTCGGGGTGATCAGCCCGGCGTTGCCCGCGGCGCTACCGCGTGCGATCGGTCCCCCGTCGATCACGACCACCTGGCGGCCGTGCGCCGCCAACTCGTACGCTACGCACAACCCGACCACGCCGCCCCCGATCACCGCCACGTCGGCGCGCCGGGGCAGGGATGTCACGGGAGGCGACCCCTCGGAGGACGGAAGCGGCATCTGGAACCCCTCGGCGGACCGCTGTTCAACGCGGGACGGGACCGTCCTGCTGCGCTCCGGGGGTCATCGCGGCGCGGAATTGGTCCAGCAGGTGTTCACCCGCCTCCAGCACGTTCTCGACCATCTGCTCCGATGTCCGGGCGGCCTCGTCGATCATGTCCCGAACCCGGGCCACCGCCTCATCGGCCTGGACGGTCACCACGGTCCGGGCCTTGCCGGAACCCTCGGCGATCCGGTTCTCCCGGCATTCGTCGAGCGCCGTCCGCAACCGGCCGACCTCACGCTGCAGCCGATCATGTTGGCCCTCGTACTCGGAGATCGTCTTGACCACGATCTCGAGAAAGGCGTCCACCTCGTCCGCGGCGTATCCGCGCAGGGCGACCGAGAACTTGACCGCCTGGACCTCGTTCGAAGTTATCCGCATACCAGCCTCGTCATCCGCATATGATCCTCGCCACGATCATTATCGCCACTATCAGGATGATCGGGGACAGGTCCAGCCTGACCCCACCCACAGGAATGGCGGGAAGGGACCGCCGGAGCGGCCGGAGCGGCGGATCCACGATCCGCGAGAGCACCGCCACCGCGCGGCCGACCGGGTGATCCCCGGGAACCTCGACCCAACTCAGCACGGCCCGGGCGACGATCGCAACCACGTAGAGCTGCAGCAGATTGCAGATCAGCCGGATCAAGCCCGCCTCAGACGTCGATGTCGTACAGGCCCAGGGAGGCCAGGCGCTGTAGCTCCTGCCGGGTGATCGTCACCCTCGGAGGGCGCACCAGCAAGACTCCCGCGGCCGGTTTCTGGATCGTCCCCTCCAGCGCGTACACCAGTCCGCACAGGAAGTCGACCAACCTCCGTACCGTCGGAGGATCGAGGCTCTTCAGGTTCACCACCACCGGAACCTGTTCCCGGAGCACGTCGGCGACCTTCCTCACGTCATCGAAGCCGCGGGCCTCGAGTATCTCGGTGTAGCTGGCCGAGATGACGGCCGCCTCCGGACCCCGCACGATGACATCCGAGTCACCCCGGGCGGAAACCACCGCAGGCCGCTGGTAGGGGGGGACCGGCTCGGCGATCCGTGAGCTCCGGTCTCCCGATGTGGGTGGCTGGTCGTCCACTATGCGGAACTGGCTCCGCGGCGGAGGCCGGCGGCTGGGCATATCGGGCCTGGTTCCATAACCAGGGTTCAGGGCGGGCTCTCCTTCGTCCACGAGACCCATCCATGTCAGCAGTTTGTTCATGGCGCTCATTTCTGTACCGCGACGGCTCAGACCCCAAAGATAGCCCGTCCGATGCGGACGATGGTGGATCCTTCCTCGATCGCCACCTCGAAATCGTCCGTCATCCCCATGCTAAGGGCCATCGGCCGCTCCAACCGGGCGGACAACTCGTCCCTGATCTCACGCATACGGACGAAGTAGGGCCGGGAATCCTCGGGTATGGCGCCCATCGGAGGTATCGCCATCACCCCGGTCAGCGGGACCCCCGCCGACTCCCACCGCTCGAAAGTCTCGACCACGAGTCGGGGGTCGACTCCAGACTTCTGGGGCTCCTGCCCGATATTGACCTGGAGCAGGGTCGGTGGGGGCCGGTCCTCTCCCCGCAGCCACGGCTTCACCAGCCGGTCCCGGTCGAAGGAATGCAAGAGCGACACCAAGGGCCGGACGATGCGCACCTTGTTGGTCTGGAGCGGACCCACGAAGTGCCACTCGAGGTTGCTCGGGAGCCGGCCGGCCTTCGACGCCAACTCCTGCCCCCGGTTCTCCCCGAACACCCGATGTCCGGCGGCGACGGCTTCCTCCAGTACGGCGGGTGGGCGGCCCTTGCCGATCGCCACGATCTTCACGTCGTCGCGGTCCCGGCCCGAGCGGCGCGCAGCCTCATCGACGCGCCGGACGACCTCGCGGAGACGGGCGGCAACGCTCACGGTATCCATCCCAGGGCCGCCAGCCGGTGCTCGGTGCGGTCGGCCCGGAACGAGAACCAGCCCTCCTCGCAGCGAGTACACGCCTCGACCGACCACCATTCGGCCTCCGGGACCTGTTCCCGGACGGCGGTCGCCAGATCCACCGTCGTCATGCCGCCGATGGACTTGACGTGGCGGTCATGGAACAACCCGGCGACCTCCGGCCCGACCTCGAAACAGCATGGCCCGATCAGCGGGCCCGTGGCCGCCCTCAGCACCGGGCCTGGCCGCCTGCCCAGGCCCTCCAGACGGCGGGCTGCCGCAGCCACCACGCCTGCCACCACCCCCCTCCATCCGGCGTGAGCGACACCCACGGCATCCTCGGTCTCGAGGACCACGCCCACGCAGTCGGCGGTCATCACCGCCAGCGGGAGATCCCGGATGCCGGAGACCAGGGCATCGCCCGGGCCGGCGCGGCCCGGTTCGGTAGCGGTCAGGACGTCCGATCCATGAACCTGCCGGAGCGAAGCCCATTCCGCCCGGATCCCGAGCGTCCCTGACACTTCCCCGCGATCGCCGGACAACATGTCGCCCGCCGCGGCCGTGGTGAAAGCGGCGCCGCGGAACCCGGGAGGCCGGATCAGCATGGTCAACCCGCCGGGGTCTCCCGGCGTCTCCGGGTGCCCTCTATTCCCGGAGCCAGTCGGGGATGTCCAGCGGATCATCCTCGTCCGAGCGGAAGACGGTCTCCGATCGGTCGGAGTAACGGGAGCGCGCGCCCGGCCCGGACGGACCGGCGGAAGGCGACCCCACGCCGGCGGCGATGACGGTGACACGTACCTCCTGGCCGACCGACTCGTCGGACGTGGCCCCGAAGATGATCTGGGCGTCGGACTCGGCGTGCTCCTGAACGGCCATGGCCGCCTCGCTCACCTCCGCCAGGGTCATGTCGGGCGGGCCGCAGATCGAGAGCAGGACGCCCTTGGCCCCGTCCATCGTGGTTTCGAGCAGGGGGCTGGACATCGCCTGCTGGGCTGCCTGCAGCGCCCGGCTCTCGCCCGATGCCCGTCCGATGCCGAGCACGGCAGCACCTGCTCCGCCGAGAACCGTCTTGACATCCGCGAAGTCCACGTTGATGAGGCCCGGCGTGGTGATTATCTGGGCGATGCCGTTCACCCCGTCCGTTAACACCTGGTCGGCCATCGCGAAGGCCTCCATCATCGTGGTGGAGCGATCGGCCTCCTCGAGCAGGTTGTCGTTCGGGATGACGATCATGGCGTCAACCGCCTCCCTGAGCGCGGCGATGCCCTGCTCGGCCAGCTTGGAACGGCGATGGCCCTCGAACCCGAAGGGCCTGGTGACGACCGCGACGGTCAACGCATCGAGGTCGCGGGCGATGTCGGCCACCACGGGAGCAGCGCCCGTTCCGGTCCCCCCGCCCTCGCCGGCGGTCACGAATACGAGATCCGAGCCGGCCAGCGCCTCCTCGATCTGTTCCCTGTTGTCCTCGGCGGCGGTCTTCCCCACCGACGGGTCCGCGCCGGCGCCGAGTCCCTTCGTGAGCTCGCCACCGATGTTGAGCTTCACATCGGCGTCCGACATGAGCAGCGCCTGGGCGTCCGTGTTCACGGCTATGAACTCCACTCCCCGGATTCCGGCCTCGATCATCCGGTTGACGGCGTTCGTACCGCCGCCACCTACCCCGACCACCTTGATGACAGCCACGTAGCTACGGAGGGGGCTTTCGTTGATAACGGTCATTGGGTGCGTCGTTCCTTCCATTCACCGCTTCGGCATTGGCAGTCCGCTCCGGACGGACCCAATCCTACAGGCAAAGTTTCGCGTTCTAGTGGAGACTCGGAAGCATACGCCATCCGATTCCTTAAGGTTCTAGATAAATCTCTGCTTCTAGTTGAGATTTAAGGTATTCGAGTCCGGGCAGGGTATTACCGACCGACTTCCAGGGCCGGACTGCAGGACGGCTCGGGGCTGTGACATCGATGAGGCCGACCGGGGCGGTGTCGAGGATCGTGAGTAGCGAGGTCGCCTTCGCCGCCATGTCGCTCGGCAGGCCGAGCCGGGCTATCCGATTACCCACCCAGACCCAGAGTTCGCCATCGCTGGCCTCGAAGAGGCTCCGCTCGGCCAGGTGACCGGGCAGGGCTGCGATGAAGTCCAGCGCTCCGCTCACCTCCGGGGCTTCGATCCTGACGCCCAGGCCGGGGTCATCGGTGACCACCCGTATCTGCGGGAGCCTGGTGGTGGGCGTGGACGCATATGCGAGCACCACTCCATCGTCGGCCAGAACGCCCCACCTGTCCCCCAAGTCGATCCAGGCGGTGTCCACCCGCTCTCGCAACACCACTTCGACGCGGGTGGGGAACACGAGCTTCACGGAGGCGGCTGCGATCCTGGGGTCCTCCATGAGGTCCGATTCCACCGTGGATGCCCGGATGGTGACCAGCGGCCTGCCTTCGACCACCCCGCTCCGGTGGAGTATCTCCTCGACCGGCACCCGCACCGCGCCGCTGACTGCCACTTCCTCGACACTCATGAACGGGGACACCAGGAACCACGCCACACCACCGGCACAGGCCATGATTACCAGCATCCAGATGGACCTCCGGATGCGAGCCCGAGCCTGCTGTTCGGCGACCTCCTGGCGCCGACGTTTGATGCGGGGCTCGATGGTCAATCCCGGTTTCCTCTAGGCCTTGCCCCATCCTGCGGAAACCCGATGAACCTCACCTCCGGTTCCAGCAGGATTCCCGTCCTGTCGAGTACCAGTTGCCTCACGTCCCGGACCAGGCCGAATACATCCTGCGCCGTGCCCCCCGGATCCACGACGAAGAAGTTGGCGTGCTTCGGCGAGACATGTGCGCCACCACGGCGCATTCCCTTCAGCCCCAGCGCGTCGATGATCCGGCCGGCGCTGTCACCCGGTGGGTTGCGGAACACGCTACCGGCGTTGAGGGTTCCGCCGGGCTGATGATCGCGCCGCCAACGGATCGCCTGCCGCATCAGCGCCGCGATCCGCTCCCGATCCCCGTCACGCACCGAGAAGGAAGCATCCAGCACGACTTCATCGGGGCCCAGATTGCTGGTCCGGTAGCCAAGCCCGAGCCCGCCGGCCTCCCGTTCGATCACCGACCCCGAACCGGCATCCAGGATCGACGCCGACCTGATCACGTCAACGGTCTCCACGCCGAAGAATCCGGCGTTCATGCGAACCGCCCCTCCCACCGAACCGGGAATGCCGACGTAGAACTCCAGCCCGGCCAGGGACTCGTCCGCCATCCGCCGAGCCAGCACGGGCAGGCTGACGGCCGCACCCGCCCTGACGATCCGCGCCTCCCGATCCACCGCCACCTGCCTGAACCCTGCGCCCAGCCGGATCACCAGACCGGGGAATCCCTCGTCGGACACCACCAGGTTGCTTCCCCGTCCCATGACGACCATCTCGATCCCGCGCGCCCGGGCCGCGAGCGACACCGACCGCAACTCCTCCACCGAACCGGGATCGCAGAACCAGCGGGCCGGCCCGCCCAGCTTGTACGTGGTGAGCCGGGACAGCTCCACCTCCGCCCGGACACGGCCTCCGGCGACGAGTCCATCCCAGCCCTCCATCAGCGCGCCGCCAGCCGGTCGACCAGGCGGTCCGGCAGCGTGGTGATGTCACCGGCGCCCAACGTGAGGACCAAATCATGCGGCCGGACCTCCCCGGCGACCAGATCCGCCGCCTCCTCCAGGCCAGGGACGTAGCTCACGGCCCGGTGCCGGTCATCGACCGAGTCGGCCACCAACTCGCCGGTGACTCCCGGCCGGGGCGCCTCACGGGCCCCGTAGATGTCGGTCACCACCACCCGGTCCGCCCCGGCGAGCGCTTCCCCGAACTCGGAAGCCAACGCCGCCGTCCTCGAGTAGAGATGGGGTTGGAACACCACCCAGAGCCGGTTCCGATCCACCGGGGCAAGGGCCTGGATGTCTGCCTTCACCTCGGCGGGATGGTGGGCGTAGCTGTCGATGATGGTCACCCCGCCCACCGTGGCCCGATGTTCGAGCCGGCGGCGCACCCCCTCGAAGCGCGGCAGGCTCTCGATGGCAGCTGCCAGGTCATAGTCGAGCTCGGACAGCAGAGCGAGCACGCCACAGGCGTTGCGGGCGGTATGCAGGCCGGGCCTGCCCACCGTCACCGATCCGGGAGGGAACCGGCCGCCGAGCCGGAAGGACACGGACCCGGGACCGGGCTCGACATCCGAGATCCTCCAGACCGCATCGGGGGACGTGCCGTACCCGGGCCGCCCGGTCCGCTCAGCCAGGCGTCGTCCGCCCGGGTCGTCCACCCCTACCACCACGGGACCGTCGACTCGGTCGACTACATCCCGGAAGGCATCCTCCAGGTGCTCCTGCGTCCCGAAGTGGTCCAGGTGGTCGGAGTCGACATTGGTGACCACAAGCCCGGCCAGGACCAGATGGGCGAAGGTTCCGAACGCCTCGTCGGCCTCGAGAATCAGGAGGTCCGCCTCGCCGAGGTGGGCGTTGTCACCGGAACCCCCCAGGTCACCGCCCACGATGAAGGACGCGTCTATCCCCAGGGCTCTCGTCGCTGTCACCGCCAGGGCCGTGGAGGTGGTCTTGCCGTGCGTGCCGGTGAAACCGAGGGTCGGAATCCGACCGGTCATCTCGTGGAGCAGGCGCGGACGATCCCACACCGTGACCCCGGCCTCTCCCGCTGCCACCAACTCCGGGTCCGTAACGGGAACGGCCGATGAGGCCACTACCAGGTGGCACTCCGCCATCCGGTCGGGACGGCTCCCGACCCAGGTCTCCACGCGGTGCTCGTCCAACCCTTCGAGGCCGGCACCCCCGACCAGGTCGGATCCCGACACGACGTGACCCATGGCCGACAGCAACTTGGCGAGCGGGCCGATCCCGGCGCCGCCCGCCCCCACTAGGTGGACTCGTATGACCTCATCGAGCCGCGACATCCGCGCCATCCATCATCATGGTGGCAATGGTGGCAGCAGCACCCGGCCTGGCTGCGTCAATTGCGGCCCGGCGCATCCGGTCACGCCGCTCGGGGTCGGCCAGCAAGTCCTCCAGAATCCCGCCCACCGAACCCAACTCGGCATCGTCCACCAGCACCGCGGCGCCGGCTTCGACCATGGATCGGGCGTTGGCGAGCTGGTGGCGACCGGCGAACGAACCGGGTACGAGGACGCTGGGGGTGCCGGTGACGGCCGCCTCCATCACGCCTCCCCCGGCCCGGGCGATCACCACGTCCGAGACGCCGTAGAAGAGGTCCATCCGGTCCTCGAAGCCCAGCACCCGCCTCGTCACCGAGGGCGAGTCCCCGGCGGTGGATACCTGATCCTGGTTCCGCGCGCCCGCGAGGTGAACGATCTGGATGGGTTCCCCCTTCCAGTTCGCGGACAGGGCGGTGACCGCTTCGTTGATGGAGCCGGCGCCGAGGCTCCCTCCCATCACCCCGACCGTGTCCACGCCGGAAACCAGTCCGTAGCGCGCCAGCGCCTCGGCCCGGACGGAAGCCTTGTCGAGCGTGGTGAGCGCTGACCTCAGCGGGTATCCGACCACCTCCCCGGCCAATCCTCTCGTGTCGGGAAACGAGACCAGGGATCGGTCTGCCCAGCGGCCGGCGAGGCGATTCGCCAGCCCGGCCCCGGCGTTCTGCTCGTGGACGTAGAGCGGCACACCGGTTCGCCGGGCCGCAATGGCGACCGGCACCGTGACGTAGCTTCCCATGCACAGCACGGCCCCCACCTTGCGGTCCCCGAGCTCCCTCGCCACGGTCCGGGCAGCCTCCCACACGAGCCGCGGGATGCGGAGGTTGCGGAGCGACATGCGCCGCTCCAGGCCGTGTATACGTACCCGCAGCAGGGGGTAACCCGCCTTCGGGACCAGGTCCACCTCCATCCGGTCCCCTCCGATGAACAGCACGTTCTCCCGGCCGACTCCCGCGGCGACCAGCTGCTCGGCCACCGCCAGGCCCGGAAAGATGTGCCCACCGGTGCCCGCCGCGGCGATGGCGAACGTCACCGTTTTCGCCGTTCCTGCACCGGATCGGGTACGTGAGGGGCGTTGCGCGCCACGTTCACCAGGATCCCGACCCCGGCCATGGCCACCAGCATCGCGCTGCCGCCGACCGACACCAGGGGCAGGGCCAGGCCGGTGACGGGAATGGCGCCCACCGCACCCCCCACGTTGACCAGCGACTGCACCCCGAGCCAGGCGGTGATGCCGCTGGCGAGGAGTCGGGCGAACATGTCGCTGGTCCGGTAGGCCACCCAGACGCCGACCAGTGACAGGCCGGCCAGGGCCACCAGCAGGGCTGTCGCCCCGATGAAACCGGTCTCCTCACCGATGATGGTGAAGATGAAGTCGGTGTAGGGATTGGGCAGGTATGACCAGCGGGACCGGGAGGCGCCCAACCCGACACCCAGCCAGTGGCCGCTTCCGAGGGCGATGAGGCTCTGGATCATCTGGAAACAGGCGTCGCTCGGGTCGGACAGCGGGTCCAGGAAGCACAGGAATCGCTGGCGGCGGTATTGGAGCGAGTACGTGGCGTACCCGATCACCGCCAGTCCCGTGGCTCCGATGCCGGCGATGTACCGGAACGGCACCCCGGCCGCGATCATCATGACCCCGGCCGCGCCCGCCACGATGATGGCGGTCCCCAGGTCGGGCTGCCAGACGATCAGGGCACAGGTACCGCCCACCGCGAACACCATCGGACCCATCCACTGGCTCGCCTCGTCGAGGCGATCTCTTCGCCGGGCGAGAACGGCGGCCAGGAACACGATCACGGCCAGCTTGGAGAACTCGGAGACCTGGACGGTCAGGTCGCCGAACTCCAGCCACCGGTTGGCGCCTCCCCTCCTCACGCCGACCATCAGGGTCACCACGAGGCCTGAGAACGAGAGGCCCAGGGCATACGGGGCGATCCGCCGGTACCAGTTGTAGGGGACCATGGCCATGATCACCATGGCGCAGACCCCGACGGCCACCCACTGCGCCTGCCGCCTGAAGACCGCCAAGCGATCCGACTCCTGGATGATCCCGGACGCCGATGAGGCCGACAGGGTGGCTCCCAGCCCGATCACCAGCAAACAGGCGGCCAGTACCAGGACGAACACCACCACCCTGGTTCGGGACAGAGCGATCTCGTCCCGGCGGCGCGCCCAGGCGCGGAGGTCCGCGATCGACGACAGCCGGTTGCTCATTCAGCCACCCCCGCGGATGCCGGCGCCCGCCGGTCCCGCCCGGCGCGGACCCGACCCAGGTACTCGTCTACGTGCTGGATGAAGACGTTCCCCCGGTGCTCGTAGCAGGTGAACATGTCGAAACCGGTGGTGCCCGGCGAGAGCAGGACGGTATCCCCGGCCCGGGCCTGGTCGGAGGCCATCCGGACCGCCTCCTCCATGGATCCGGCCAGGGCGGTGGGCAGATCCGCGGCCATCTCCACCAGGTCGGGACCGCACTCCCCGATCGCCACCATGTAGCGGACGTTGGGCGCCCGGACGAGCGGGGAGAGGTCCAGGCCCTTCCGCACTCCGCCTGCGATGAGCACCACCGACGGATAGGAGCGGATGGCCGCCATGGCCGCGTGCGGGTTGGTGGCCTTGGAGTCGTCCACCCATGTCACGTCGCCGAGCGAGCCCACCACTGTCCGCCGGTGGTGCCGGTGGCGGAAGCGGGACGCCACCCTGGCCACCGCCGCCGGGTCGGCGCCCAGTTCGACGGCGGCCACGGCCGAGGCTGCCAGGTTCACCCGGAAGGAGTAGTCGAGGTCGGGAATCTCCCGGATCGGCGCCGGGCCGCCGGGAAGCATCAGGCCACCGGCGGCGAACCCGAACGGCCCTTCGGGACCCGGGCCGGGCTCCGCACCGGTCACCGGCGCCTTGCGGCCGGGCGCCCCCAACGCATGGGCGACCGCGCCCGCATCCCCGATGTCGTACACCAGGAGGTCCTCGTCGGTGAGATGGCGGGAGATGCGGCCCTTGGCCAGCCGGTACGCGACCAGCGATCGGTGCCAGTCCACATGGTCGTCCGCCACGTTCATGAACACCGAGACCCGCGGCGCCAGGGAGTAGGTGTACTCGAGCTGGAAGCTGGAGATCTCGAGGACCGCCACCTCGCAGGTTCCAGGTAGGACATCGCTGATCGGGACTCCTATGTTGCCGGCCGCCACCGCCCGGATGCCCGACGCGGCCAGCATCTCGGTGGTCTGGCGGCACACGGTCGTCTTGCCGTTGGTGCCGGTGATGGCGATCACCGGACAGTCGAGATGCCGCACGGCCAACTCGACCTCGCTCCAGATCGGTATCCCCGCCGCGCGGACATCCGTCAGCGGCGCCAGATGAGGCATGAACCCGGGGCTGGCCACCACCAGCGAGACGCCCGCCAGCATGGAGGGGTCCCACTCCCCGGTGGCAATCTCCACGCCCGGTGGAGCGTCATCGAGAGCGTCGGCGCGCCGGTCGTAGACGCGGTGCCCCATCCCGAGCCGAGTCAGCAGGCGCGACGCGGCCTGCCCCGAGATGCCCGCACCCAACACCAGCGTGCGCATCAGGAACCTCCCACCGGTCCCACGGCGAGGAAGTCCCCGTAGAAGATCCCCAGGCCGAGGGCCACGCCGATGGCGGCGACTATCCAGAATCGGGTGATGATGGTGGTCTCCGGCCAGTCCTTCATCTCGAAGTGATGGTGGATGGGCGCCATCCGGAACACCCGCCGTCCCCCGAACCACCGGAACCCCGCCACCTGGATGATCACCGATAGGGCTTCGATCACGAACAGGCCGCCCAGGATCACGAGGAGCAGGTGGGTATTCGTCAGCAACGCTATGGCCGTGATCCCGCCCCCGAGGGCCTGGGACCCGACATCCCCCATGATTATCCGGGCGGGACAGGCGTTCCACCAGAGAAATCCGAGGGAGGCGCCCATGATTGCGGACGCCACGGTCGCCAGACCCAGGCTCCCCTCCACGTTGTAGATCTCGGGGTGCCGGAATATCCAGAAGGCGATGATCATGTACGAAGCCGCTACCAGCGCCACCGATCCGGATGCCAGCCCGTCCAGGCCGTCGGTGAAGTTGACCGCGTTGGCGAAGCCGGTGAGCAGCAGGAGAACCCAGATGGCAAACGCCGCCGCTCCCAGATCGAGGGCCGTGGGCCGGGTGAAGGCGAGGGCCGTGGAGGCCCCGCTTGCCACCGCACCCCACGTGAAGAGCCCGGCCACCGCCAGCTGCCCGATCAGCTTGGCCGTGATGCCCAGACCCTTGTTGCGGAACCTGGAGAGCTTCTGGTAGTCGTCGATGAAGCCGACCACGCCCATGCCGACGATGGCGCCGATCACGAGCAGTCCGGAGGTTTCGAAGCCGGTATTGACCAAATCGACTCCCCGGTCGTCGAACCGGACCCGGAACTGCGACACCGCATAGCCGCACAGGATGGCGGCGATGATGACGATGCCGCCCATCGTGGGCGTGCCCGACTTGTGCATGTGGCCTTCCAGCTCCTGCTGGATGAACTGGCCGATGTTCAGCGCCCGGAACAGGCGGATTGCGTAGGCGGTGCCGAAGATGGCCACCCCGAAGGCCACCGTGCCGGCGGTGAGCATGGCGATCATCGGAAGCCGCCCGTGAGACCGTCCGCAAGCATGACCGCTATCCCGACCGGACCGCTAGCCAGGAAGCAGCGACTTCCCGGTCATCGAACGGAACCACCCGCGCACCGAAGTCCTGGTACGTCTCGTGGCCCTTACCCAGGATCAGCACCACGTCGCCGGGAGAGGCATGGTCGATCGCCAGCCGGATGGCCACGTGCCGGTCCACCTCCGCCAGCACGCGGGCCCGACCGTCCCGGGTTCCCGCCACCACCTGCTCGACCAGCGAGGCAGGATCCTCGCTACGAGGATTGTCGGAGGTGATCACGGCCAGGTCGGCCCGGGCCGCAGCCGCGCCCAGCAGGGGGCGCTTCGTGGCGTCCCGATCTCCGGCGCCCCCGACCACCACGATCACCGAACCGCTGCTGTGGGCGCGGGCGGTTCGTACCACGGACTCGACCGCCTCGGGGCTGTGGGCATAGTCGACCAGCACCTGGAAGGGCTGACCCATGTCCACCGGATCGAGCCGGCCCCTGACGCCGGCCATGGCGGCAAGACCTGCTCTGATAGGGCCGAAGCCGATACCCACCTGGTGGGCGCACGCCGCCGCCAGGGCCGCGTTGTGGATGTTGTGAAGACCTCCGGGACGCACCTTCAGCGCCACCTCCCGACCTCCGATCCCGCAGCGGAAGCGGGCTCGGGACAGGTCCGGGTCAGGAGAGTTGATCGACACATCGTGGCCGGGCCCGCGGCCGACCGTGACCACGGGCCGGGTAGCCGAGCCGGCCAGACGCTGCCCGGCGGCGGTGGTCACATCGATGACGTGAACCGCGGCGCGCCCGTCGAACAGGCGGGCTTTGGCCCGGTAGTAGTCCTCCATGTCTCCGTGGAAGTCGAGATGGTCCTGGGACAGGTTTGTGAACGCGGCAACCCTGAAAATGGTCCCCTCGACCCGGCTGAGGGCCAGGGCATGCGAGGACACCTCCATCGCCACCGTGGAGACCCCGCTGTTCACCATTCTTCGAAAGAGACGTTGCAAGTCGGCGCCCTCCGGTGTCGTGTGCGAGAGGACCTCGTCGACCCCCTCCACCGTAACCCCCAGCGTTCCTATCCTCCCGAACGATCGACCCGCGGCGCGGGCGATCGCCTCCAGCATCACCGTAACCGTGGTCTTGCCGTTGGTGCCGGTCACGCCGATGATCTCCAAGCCGCGGGAGGGCTCACCATGCACCATGGAGGCGGCCACGCCGAGCACCCGGCGGGTATCGGGGACGCGGATCTGGGGAATCGCGACCGGCGGTATCCAATCCTGCACCAGGGCGGCGGCCGCTCCCCGCCGGGTTGCATCCTCCACGAATCGGTGCCCGTCCACGACCCGGCCGGGGACCGCCACGAACAGGAACCCGGGGCCGGCCCTGCGGCTGTCGTGGGTCACGTCATCGATCAGGATCGATCGGTCGCCCCTCAGGTCACCGCCGATGCGGGCTGCCAGGTCGGCAAGCGTGAGCCGGTCATCAGGCATCCGGTCGCACTCCCATCTGGTGGAGAGACGCCTCCATGATCCGGGAGAAGGCCGGAGCGGCCACCGCGCCGCCGGTCCGTTCGGCAACGGTCGAACCCACTTGAGGCGAGTCGACCACGACCACTATCACCAGGCGCGGGTCGTCGACCGGCGCCATCCCAACGAAGCTGGAGACGTAGTCGGCGGTATACGCCCCGACGTCGAAGTCGAACCTCCGCGTGGTACCGGTCTTCCCGGCCACCGTGTACCCGGGCACGGCCGCATTGGTACCGGTGCCGCTGTCCACCACGGACTTGAGCAGGAGGCGCACCGTCCGGGCCGTGTCCTCCGTTATCACCCTGGTCCCGGGTGCCGGCTCGGTCTCCTGCAGGCCGTCTCCATCCGCCCAACCGATCATCAGGCGGGGTCCCAGGCGTACGCCCCCGTTGGCGATGGTGCTGTAGACCGAGGCCATCTGCAGGGCGGTGACCGAGAGCGAATACCCGATGGAGGCGGACGCCGGGCAGGTCGGGCAGCCGTGCGGGAGGTTGACGGCTCCACCGGCTTCGCCCGGGTAGTCGATGCCTGTGACCTGTCCGTACCCGAACGCCTCCAGGTACGACCGCAGGTTGTCCACGCCGAGATCACGGCCGATCTTCACCATGCATACGTTCGAGGACAGGCGGACGCAGTCCCTGACCGTCATCACCATCGGTTCATGGGGGCTGAAATCCCGGTAGCAGCCGAACTCCTGCTCACCATCGCCGTCACAGGTGCCCTCGACCACCTCGAACTCATCCTGCACCAGGTACTGGGTGTCCCAGGCCACCACTCCCTCATTGAGGGCGGCCGCCACCGTCACCGCCTTCTGGGTGGAGCCGGGCTCGTAGACGGAACGGATGGCCATGTTGACGAGCCGGCCCGACTCGATATCGTCCTGGGTCCTGGTGGTGGGGTCGAACGCCGGCGCCACCGCCATGGCCAGCACCTCGAAGGTGGCGGGGTCCATGGCCACTGCGATACACCGCTCGGCCTGGGCAACCGCCAACGTCTCCACGCACTCCCGGTAGGCCATGAACTGGATCTCCCGGTCGATCGCCAGAACCAGGTCGGCGCCCGCCACGGCGGGCTCTATCTCGGTACGGCCCTGCGGGATCAGCTGCCCTCTCGCCGCCCGTTCGGCGAGCACCCGTCCGGGAATGCCCGTCAGCAGGTCGTCGTACTCGGCTTCGACACCCTCGATGCCCTCCGAGTCTATGTTGACGAACCCCACCACATGGGCAGCGAGCGGTCCGTAGGGGTATACCCGCTTGGGCTCGGGCAGGAGGTGGATCCCCGGGAGCTCGAGATCCTCCACCTGGGCTGCGGTGTCGGTATCGACCTGGCGGGCGAGGAACTGGAAGGTGGTGTCCGAGTACAGCTTGTCCCGGAGCGCGTGGATGTCGATGTCGAGAAGCTTGCTCAATACGGAGGCCGTGCCCGCCGGGTCGTCGATCTGGCGCGGGTCCGCATAGATGGAGCGGGACTGGGAAGTGATGGCCAGCTCCCGATTCTGCCGGTCGAAGATGGTGCCCCGTACCGCCGCGGTCTCCTCGACCCGGATGAGTTGCCGGTCGGCAGCCTCCCGGTACACGGCCGCGTCCACGACTTGAACCTGGTACAGCTGGTAGCCGATGAACACCCAGCAACCGACGAAGATGAGAGCTATCGACAACAAGCGCACGTCGGTCGACTGCTTGACGAGCCTCCGCGGCTTGTTGGTCGCCATCGGCTCAGCCTTCGCCGATCCGGGTCGAGCCTCCGCTGTCTTCGATCGGAGCAGTCTCTGCCGCGGACACCGGGATCACGTCTTCGGGCAGCACCATTCCGAGCATTCTCTCTGCGATCGGCACGATCTCCCACGGAGACTGGAGCGCTCTCTTCTCCTCCTCCAGGTGCGCCTTACGTTCCAGCTCCACCTGTATCTGCGCCTGCGTATTGCTGATGTCGTACATCACCTCGTCGACCGCGGTCCGCAGGAAGATGAACGCCAGGAACGCCGCCACCGCCACCACCGTGTAGATCACCCAGGTGAGCGGGCGCCACCACGTCGCTCCTCCCCCGGACAGGACCCGGAGACCCGCCGGAGCGGGTGCGGCGACCGGATGCCGGCGTGCGGTCACGCCACCTTCTCCACAGCGCGGAGACGGGCGCTCCGGGCCCTCGGATTGCGGAGCACCTCTGCCTCACCGGGCTTGACGGCTCGGCGCGCTAGAGCCGTCAACTCGACCGGCGGGGCGACAGGAAGCACCGGGCCGGGTTCCCGGCCCTCCCCCCGCCGGAACCGGCGCTTGACGATCCGATCCTCGAGCGAGTGATAGGCAATCGCCACGCATCTACCCCCCGGGCGGAGTGCTTCGATACCGGAGTCCAGCCCTGCTGACAGTGCGCCCAACTCCTCGTTCACGGCCATCCGCACCGCCTGGAAGGTCCGGCGCGCCGGATGCCCGCCCGATCGCCGGGTGGCCGCGGGGATGGCCCGCCGGACCACCTCCGCCAGCCGGGCGGTCGTCTCGATGGGCCGATGCGCGACGATCGCTCCGGCGATACGCCTGGCGAAACGCTCCTCTCCCAGCGAGCGGATGATCCTCCCGAGCTCGGCCGGAGAGGCCTGGTTGACGATCTCATGGGCTGTGCGAGCGGCATCCGGACCCATTCGCATGTCGAGCGGACCCTCATGGCGGTACGAGAAGCCACGCCTGCCCTCGTCGAGTTGATGGCTCGAGACACCGAGATCGAGCAGGACTCCGGCTATCTCGTCCAGACCCTGGCTCGCCAGGATCCGGTCCAGTTGTCCGAAGTTGCCCACTACGAGCCTGAGCCGGCCGTGCTCAAACATGCGGTCGACGGCGGCAGGATCGCGATCGATGCCGAGAATGCTGACCGAGTCGTCGAGCCTGGCGAGAAGAGCAGCCGTGTGACCTCCTCCGCCGAGGGTCGCATCGACGATCACCCCATCCTTTATGGGCGAGAACAAGCTCACAACCTCCTCCAGCATCACGGGTACATGGAACGGCCTACCGCTCACCGGCTTCTTTCCTGGTTCCTGACCCATTGCCAGCCCTCCGATGCTTTCTTACCTAAGGGACTGCGGGCGGAGTAGGGACAATCCAATGGGTGTCCGGAGGGCTGGCAATGAGCAGGTCATCGTGCCGGTGGGGGTTGTCTCGTGTCAGTCGTCGATCTGTGGTGATTCCTCCTGTCCTCCGGAATAGGCCGCCATGGCCGATGGCTGGTAGCGGGCCCACGCCTCCGCGGCCCAAATCTCGGCGTACTCGCCCGCGCCTACGAAGATCACATCCTGCGAGAGCCCGGCATACTCGCGCAACCGCATCGAGAGCTGTACCCGACCGGCCGAATCCAGGTCGGGCCGGGTGGCGCCCGAGAAGAAGGCCCTGACCTCTGCCCGACCCGCGGCACTGGCCTCGTCGAGCTCCCCGAGTGCTCTCTTTCTCTTCTGCCACACCTCCCACGGAAACACGTACAGGCAGCGGTCTCGACCCCTGGTCACGTAGAAGTCGCCGTCGAGCAAATCGCGGTATTCGGCCGGGAGCACCACGCGACCCTTGCCGTCGACCTTCCGCGACAACTCGCCTAGAAACTCCTGGCGTCGTTCCTTCATCGCTCCGCTCGTAGTACCGTCCGCTGTCGATCAGGGGAACTGGGATCCGAAGTCTACCACTTCCTCCCACTCGACGACACTATTCTTACACAAATTGACACCAGCCGGAAATCGGTGGGTCATGCACGTCCGGATCGGCCGGGCGTACCGCCCGGCCGGCGTGGAGAAGGTGCCCGGGAAGGGCCGAAGCCCGGCGGGCTAGGATGAGAACCGGTGTCAAGATACGCGGAACGGCAACGGTCGCTCCGGCCTGGCACCACCCGAGAGAACCGGCCGGCTAATCCCCTGAGGACCCCATGGCGACCTCACAGATCGAGCAACAGGTGATGTTGCGTCTCAATTCGGCCGAGGTTCGCTATACCAAGGGACGGCGTCTCCTCGTCCAGGCCTTGCAGCAATCCGACGGCCCACGCTCGGCCCGGGATCTGCACGGGGACCTGGAGGAAGCGGTGCCCATGTCCTCCATATACCGCACCTTGACGACCATGTCCGACCTCGGCATCCTGGTCCCCCACCATGGCAGGGGCGGGAACATCCGCTACGAACTGGCGGAGTGGCTGATGGGGCATCACCACCACCTGATATGCAGGTCATGTGGAACCATCGACGACATCGAGTTGACCGAGCACACCGAGTCGATAATCGACTCGCTGGTGTCGGCGGCGACCGAGGAGAAGGGATTCACGGCCGCCGGCCATTCCTTCGAGATCGATGGCGTTTGCGCCTCCTGCGCCGGGTCCGGTTAGCAACACCGGATAGCCGGGGCGGGCGTTCCGAGCCGCCCTCCCGGACACGTCCCGCGGGCCCGAAAGCAGCCCCGCCGGCTTGGTATGGTTACCCCGAGCTGAAGAGGTATCCGGTTGGCAGAGCGAGCACTGGTTCTGAACGCAACTTACGAGCCGCTCTCCATCGTGAGCGCCCGGCGCGCCATAGTGCTGGTACTGCGCTCCAAGGCGGACACCGTGGCCGCAACCAACCTGGTATGGAGGAGCGCGGACCACAAGTTCGAGGTCCCCTCCGTGGTCCGGCTGCGCGACTACGTGAAGGTCCCCTACCACCGCCGCGTCCCGCTCACGAGGACTGCGGTCTTTGCCCGGGACCACCACCGGTGCCAGTACTGCCGCTCGCCCGCCGAGAGCCTCGATCACGTGGTGCCCAAGGCCCGGGGCGGCAAGCATACGTGGGAGAACGTGGTGGCCTGCTGCCGGCGCTGCAATGTCCGGAAGGGAAGCCGGCTGCCCGAGCAGGCCGGCCTCAAGCTAACCCGGACCCCGGTCACACCCAGCTACCAGGGATGGCTGTACGCCGCCCTGAGCAAGTCCAGGGACCCGCAGTGGGTCCCTTACCTCCTGGCCGAGCCGGCCTGACGGCGCCGGAGACGGTCGGCGCCCGTGATAACCTTGCCGACCTCTTGAGATCGAGGTAACCGACATGCCCGCAGCAACATCCGCGATGCTCGCGCTGGGAACCCCGGCGCCCGGCTTCGACCTTCCGGACACGGTGAGCGGCGACCGGCTCAGCCTCCATGACGTTGCCGGTAGCAAGGCGCTGGTGGTCATGTTCATCTGTAACCACTGCCCGTACGTGGTCCACATCCAGCAGGGTCTCGCCGAGTTCGGCCGGGACTACGCCGAAGCCGACGTGGCCATCGTCGGTATCAGCGCCAACGACGCCGAGAACTATCCGGACGACGCGCCCGACCTGCTCGGGAGGGTGGCGCGCCGGCGCGGCTACCGGTTCCCGGTGCTGTATGACGAGACCCAGGAAGTGGCCAAGAGCTACACGGCGACCTGCACTCCGGACTTCTTCCTCTTCGGCCCGGAGCGGACCCTCGTCTATCGAGGACAGTTCGACCGATCACGGCCGGGGTCGGGTGTACCGGTTACCGGGGAGGACTTGCGAGCCGCCCTTGACGCCGTCCTCGAGGAGCGGCAGTTAACCGAGAAGCAGTATCCCTCCATGGGGTGCTCCATCAAATGGAAGCCGGGCAACGAACCTAGTTTCTAGTTGTTAGTTGTTCTTCTCTGATACTAAGAACTAGAAACAAGCAACTACCAACTATAAACGGCGCAGGGCTCGGCGCCACCGGAGGAACTCCTCCACCTCCCTCTCCGTCGGGATGGCATCGGGCCGGCCGTAGGCGGTCAGCATGCGCCAGTCGAGGTAACCGGGCTCGGGCCGGGGCACGAACGGAGCCTTCCTGAACCAGCCGGGAGCGGCCGTCGCCGCCGCCAACCGGACCGCTTCCCACGCAAGCGACGGATGGTGGACCGCCACCCTGACGAATATGGTGCCCATTCGCCCGGCCACGTAGCTGCCAGGCACGACTCTCAGATCCCGACAGCCTCGTCGAGTTGGTCCTGGACGGATTGAAGGCTCTTCCCGACGTGGTGCAGGAACTGGTCTCGATTCAGCTCGAACAGGGTCTCGTCCCGGTCGACCTTGCGGGTCAGCTCTTCCAACTCCATGAAGAAGGACAGCTGACCTTCCTGGAGGAGATCCAGCAAGTTGTCGGTCTCAACGGAAAAGACGGTTGCACCGTCGGTCACGAGCTTCACGTCTCTCGGATCAACCCCCTGGCGCTGCAGGTAGTTCCAAGCCCGCCCGATCCGCTGGAGCGACAGACCGTTGGCCTTGAGCGTGACCACCACCCGCAGCATCACCAGGTCCCGGAACGAGTACTTCCTCCGCTTCCCCGGACGACCCTCCGTGCCCTGGATGGAGGGCTGCACCAGGCGCAACTTGTCCCAGTATCGAAGTTGGGATGGGGTGGCTCCGGTCAGTCTCGAGGCATCCTCGGAATTGAAGCCTTCTTGCAACAACTTATCTCCCTGGGATCTCCGGGGCACCAGTGCTACCGGAGTCTCTTAAGCCGTGTCGTACCGTGCCCGCAACCTGGCAGAGGCAACTGCGATGTCAAGCTCAATTGGTCGAAGCCTCCGCCGCGAGGGGTCCGCGAATCCTAACCTGTACGAGCGCTCAGCGCCCAAATGGCCAGCGGGAGTTTCGGCCATTCGGCAGAAAATCCCGCATCGGCTGACCCGGCACCCGGGTCGTTAGCCGGAGGATGCGGATCAGAGTCGCCGTCGACAGCAGCAGGACGCAGAACCCCCCCACCGCAAGCACGGTGTTGAAGGAAAAGGTGACGAGTAGGACCAGCGAGCCGATCACGACTCCGGCAACCGCTACGCGTAGATACCACTGGGGAATGCGGTTCAACGAGGAAGTGCGTTTGGTGAACTCCGGGTCTTCGGCTTGAAACTGGCGCTCGATCTCGTCGAGGATCTGCTGCTCCCGCTCATTCAATGGCATCGAAGCTGCTCCGGTCCGTGTCCATCGCTATGCAGTATACGCAAGCCCGGAGCACTGCGTAGCCCGCAGTCCGACCCGTGCTGCAACGATGTTCAGGGACCACGAAGTCGCGAGCATGTCGCAAAGCGTGGAGGACTCACGCGCCGTGTTCACACCGTATTCACAGGGTGAACCTCCTGGTGCGCGGAGGCCCGGAGCGGATCGGACAGTACGCTGGATGGATGGTATCGGTTGTGCATCTGGTCAGGCACGGCGAGGTCGACAACCCTGACCAGGTCGTGTACGCCGACCTGGCCGGATTCGGATTGAGCGAAGGGGGGCGGCGCCAGGCCACCTGGGCAGGTACTCATCTGGCAGCGCATCCGATCGGCGCCGTCTACGCGTCGCCGCTGGCTCGGGCCCGCGAGACGGCGCAGGTCATCGCCCTCCCGCACAGGCTCGAGCCGCTCGTGCTGCCGGAGGTGACCGAGTGGGCGTTGATGAGCAGGTGGGCCGGCCTGCCCTGGGCGGATCTGGACATCCATTTCCCCGGGGAGCTAGGCGCCTACCTGAACGACCCCGTTGGGCTGGACTTCGCTCCCGAGTCGGTTACGGAACTGGCCCTTCGGGTCGGGAGAGCGGTCGACCACCTGGCCGATCGCCACTCCGGGCAAGAGGTCGTGGTGGTGTCCCATCAGGATCCGATCCAGGCAGCCCGGCTGCAGCTGACCAAGCAGCACCTGGGCCGGCTCCATCAGGACAAGCCTCGCCATTGCGAGGTGATCAGCCTGTCACGATCCGCAGGATGGCGCCAAGCCTCTCGAGTAGCTCCTGATTGTTAGACCACGTCTCCGGTGCGGAGTTGCTCGATCAGGGCGGTGTCCGTCTCGAACGCCAACTCGGGCAGGTCATCCAGCGCGAACCAGCCGATGTCGGAGGCGTCCGACCCGGCGACCGCCTCCCCGTCGGTGGTGGTACCCGCGAACCAAATGCACACGCTCACCTTGGCCGGATCGTGGAAGTTGGTGGCCACGAACACCGGGGGGCCTATCGTCGCGACCAGACCGGTCTCCTCGAGAAGCTCCCGCGCGGCGGCATCGCGCACGTCCTCGCCGTAGTCCACGTAGCCGGCCGGAATCGACCAGCGCCCGGACCGGGTGGCGCCCGGCCCGCGCTCGACCAGAAGCACCCGGCCGGCATGGTCCCGCAGGAGCACCGCGGCCGCCAGCTGCGGGGCCCGGAATTCGATGCGGCCACAGTCCGGGCACACCCCTCGCTCCCGGCCGTACATCTCGGCCCGGTCGAGCTCGCCCCCGCAAGCAGGGCAGAAGACGGCCTCTCCGGGCCACTCGCCCTCGTAATCCGCTACCACGCCGGTCATCGTACCGGTCGGCTTCTGTTCGAGGAGGCGGTGCGCCAGAATGGGACCATGCCGTATAGGGTGCCGCTGGCCGCGGTTCTCGTCCTGCTGAGCGGGCTGCTCTGGGCCGCACAGGTCCTGTTCGGAACGTCACCCTGGAAAGCCGGCGCCGCCTCGCTGGTGACCATCGGGCTCGTGATCGAGGCCGCGGTGCTCGTGGTGGCCATGCTCCTGTCGCCAGGACGATGGGTCCGCATCGCGCTCACCGTGGTCGGAGCCGGCTGGGCGCTGACGGCCCTCCTGACGCCGATCAGCATCCTCTGGGGTCTGGCGCTGTCGACCGGCGCGGCGGGAGCCGGGCTGGCGTGGACACGGTCGCTCGACGAGTGGTTCCATCCGGTGAAGCCGGACCGGGTACCGACGGTGGCCACGGTCCTGGCGCTCGGCCTGGTGTGGATACCCGGCATAACCGGCCGGTTGGGAGCGCCCGAGGTCACGGTCGGCGGCTGGGTCCTGGTGGGGTTCGGGCTGGTGGCGGGATGGGCCTACGCCCGGGCCCTCAACGGATCCCTCTGGGTGGTCCGGCTGGGCGTCCTGCCGCTGGGCGTCCTCGCCTCGCTCGGACTGGTCCCCTGGGCGGCGGCGTTGCTGGTAGCGGCTTCAGCGGTGCTCACCTACCTGGCGTGGACGCCGGACGCCCGCATGGCCACCGAGCCTCCGCAGCCACGACGGGGCAAGTCCGTATCGATCCTGCCCGAAGTGACCCCGCCGGGGCTCATGGAGGCGGCCGGCTACAGCCGATCGGGCCGGCCCCTGGACGAGCCCGACTGAGGATGGTCCGCCTGCGCTACACCTTCGCGGTGCCGGTCGGGCTGGCCGCGCTGATCGGAGGTTTCATCGGCGGGACCGTCGCCCGTGTGGGATGCCTCGATAGCTCATGCGACACCCTGTCCGTCCTGCTGGTCGCAGCGGTGTCAGCGCTCGTGGCCGCCACCGGGGTCGGGATCGTGGTGGTTCTGGCCGACCGATCCCTGAGGGAATGGAGGTCGGAAAGCCGGGATACACCCGGCGGTGACCTCTCTGCCCCCCAGGATGCCCGGGAGACGGAAGCCGTCGACCGGCCCGGTGCCGAGCGCGGCCGGCGAGGATCCCTGTGGGACATGACTCTGGTGGGGCTGGTGGTCGGAGCCGGCGCGACCTTCGTGCTGGGCGCGGTGGCGCTCGGCGTGGGCGCCTTGATGGGGCGTATCCCCCTCGTCCTCTGGCTGCTCCTCGCCCTGGCCGCGGTGTCGCTGGTGGGCACCGTGGGCCTGGCGATCACCCTCATCGCCCTGCGCGCCCGCCGCAGTCAGTAGTTTTCTAGCCCGGTCCGAAGATGAGCACCACGTTGTGCCCGCCGAACCCGAACGAGTTGGTCATGGCGTACGCCACCTCCGCCTCGCGCGGCTCGTTGGGAACGTAGTCGAGGTCACAGTCGGGATCGGGCGTGGTGTAGTTGATGGTGGGCGGGATGATCCCTTGGTTGATCGCCTGGATACAGAAGATCGACTCCACGGCGCCGGCGCCGCCCATCAGGTGTCCGGTCATCGACTTGGTGGAGGAGACCGGGACGGCCCGGGCCGCCTTCTCACCCAAAGCCAGCTTGATCGCTTGGGTCTCGGTGACGTCGTTGGCCTTGGTCGAGGTGCCGTGGGCGTTGATGTAGTCCAGTTGCTCCGGCTCCATTCCGGCCGAGGCGAGGGCAGCCTCCATCGCCCGCGCCGCCCCTTCCCCGCCCGGACGGGGCAGGGTCACGTGATGGGCATCGGACGTCATCCCGTACCCGATCACCTCGGCATGGATCCGAGCACCCCTGGCAAGTGCGCGTTCACGATCCTCGAGTATCACGCACACACCGCCCTCCGACATGACGAAGCCGTCCCGATCCGCATCGAACGGGCGGGAGGCGCCGGTCGGATCCTCGTTACGGGTGCTGAGCGCCTTGCTGCTGTTGAATGACCCGATGCCGAATTCGCAGATGGTGGCCTCGGCTCCGCCTGCCAGCATGACATCGGCGGCGCCCCGCCGGATCAGCTCGGCGGCGTCGCCGATGGCGTTGGCCGATGCCGCGCACGCCGTCACCACGCAGGTCACCGGCCCGCGCATGTTGAAGCGGATGGAAGCCAACCCGGCCGCCTCGTTGGGGATGATCATCGTGACCGCCAGCGGGCTGATCCGGGAAGCCCCCCGGTCCAGCATCACCTTGATGTGGTTGTCGAAGGACAGCATCCCCCCGAGGCCGGATCCGACCACCACCCCGGCCCGGTGGGAGTCCGAACTATCGGCCACGAAGTCGAGGTCTGAATCGTCCATGGCCTGCTGGGCAGCGCATATGAAGAGCTGTGCCGAGCGGTCGAGCCGGCGGGCCTCCCTCCTGGGGATGACGAGTTCCGGATCCCAGCCCCGGACCTCACCGGCGAATTTGGTCTGGACGCCGGAAGGATCGAACTGGGTGATAGGACCGATCCCGGACTCGCCGGCCAGGGCCGCCTTCCAGGTGTCTTCGACCGTGTGACCGAGCGGCGTGATGGCGCCCATACCGGTCACCACCACCCTCCGGGCCTCCGCGCGCATGGACGACCCCCGAATAACCCTCTTACGAGGAGAGCTTGGCGACCACCAGATCGACCGCCTCGCCCACCGCCGTTATGTTCTCGGCCTCCTCGTCGGGAATCTTGACGCCGAACTCGTCCTCGAGGGCCATCAGTAGCTCGACCACTCCCAGCGAATCCACCTCGAGGTCCTCCTCGAAAGTCGCCGCGTCCGTGATCTTGTCGGCATCGAGGCCTAACTCGTCAACGAGCAGATCCCGCATCTTGGCCTGAACTTGCGAGCGATCCATGTTGCTTGTCTCCTTGATGTGATTGCGTTGCGGGGTCCCGACTCAGAGGACGAGACCGCCGTCGACGACCAGAACTTGGCCGGTTATGTACGAAGCGCCGTCCGAGACCAGAAACGCCACGGCCGAAGCTATCTCCTCGGCCCGGCCGATCCTGCGGAGGCTGGTCGTAGAGCGTACCTGCTCCAGGAACGAGTCCGGCAGACCGGACGTCAGTTCGGTAAGCACAAAGCCCGGCGCGACCGCGTTTACCGTAACCCCTCTGGAACCGACCTCCCTGGAGAGGGACTTGGAGAAGGCGATCACCCCCGCCTTTGAGGCGGCGTAGTTGGTCTGGCCCGGATTGCCGACCAGGCCGGACACGGAGGCGATCGACACGATCCTCCCCCACCTCTCCCTCAGCATTCCCCGCAGCACCGCCTTGCTGCACAGGTAGACGGACTTCAGGTTTATCTCCAGCAGCCGGTCCCAGGCGGCCTCCTCCATACGCAGCAGCAGGTTGTCGTCCGTGGTACCGGCGTTGTTGACCAGGACGGTCGGACGGCCGAACCTGTCCTCCACTTCCGACAACAGCCTGGTCACGTCGTCCGCCCGGCTCACATCCGCGCGGAAGGCGGCTGCCGAGCCCCCCGCTTCTCCGATGCTCTCCACCACCTCGTCGGCCGGCCCGGGCCGGCTCCGGTAGTTGACCGCCACCGTGTAGCCCTGGCCGGCCAGGGATAGAGAGATGGCCCGCCCGATCCCTCGGGAGCCACCGGTCACCAAGGCCAGCCTGCTCATTCGAGCTCAAGCCTCCCGAAGGACTCGAAGTTGGCCGCCAGCAAGTCCCACACCGACTCCTCGGTACCGGGAAGCTCATCATCGACCTCGCTGACGGGCGTGACCCGCTCGCCGAACCGCACCGCGGCTGCCGCCCACGTGAGACCCCCACCGAAGGCCGCGAACACCAGGTTGGCGCGGGGAGGAACCCGCCTGGCCTCGATGGCCTCGGTCAGCGCGATCGGGATGGTGGCGGCGCTGGTGTTCCCGTAGGCATGGATGTTGAGGAAGACCCGGGCGGGATCCAGCCTGAGCCGCCGCGACGTGGCGTCGATGATCCGCTGGTTCGCCTGATGGGGAATGAGGAGGTCGATGTCGTCGAGATCCCATCCGGCCTCGTGTACCACCGCCTCCGAAGCATCCGCCATGGCGGTCACGGCCCGCCGGAACACGTCCGATCCCTGCATCACGATCCGGGGAGGTGTGACGGCGGAGCCGGGCTGGACGGTGCCGTCCCCGTTAACGGACAGGAGATCGGCCATGTTTCCGTCCACCCCCAACTCGGAGCCGAACACTCCGGCCTCGGTATCGGTCGGCTGGAGGACGACCGCTCCCGCCCCGTCACCGAACAGGATGCAGGTGGCGCGGTCCGTGTAGTCGAGCACCCAGCTGAGCCGTTCCACGCCGACCAGCACCACCGTGTCGGCGACCCCGGCCCGAACCAGGGCGTCGGCGGTCACGTAGGCGTATACGAACCCCGAACAGTTGGCGTTGAGGTCCATGGCGCCGGCGTTGACCGCTCCCAGCTTGGCCTGAACGTAGGAAGCGGAGGCGGGAATGATCGACTCGGGGGTACAGGTCGCATTGATGACGAGATCGATGCTCTCCATCTCGACGCCGGCCGCGGCGATGGCGCGGCGAGCGGCCAACTCGGCCATGTCGCTGGCGGCCACGTGGGAGATGCGGCGCTCCTTGATGCCGCTGCGAGAGGTGATCCACTCGTCGCTGGTGTCGACCAGCCGCTCGAGGTCGGCGTTGCTGAGGACGGTCGGAGGAAGGGCCTTACCCCAACCGGTGATCTCGGCGTACCTCATCCATCCCTCTTCTCATGGCGGCCGACCTGGTTCGCCGGCAGGCATCGATACGACAGGGAAGCCCCTTCTTCGGATGGATGGGCAGACCGGCAAGGCCTCGCGCAGGCAACTCTAGTGGTCTGTCTGTGAAGTGGCGGTGTGGTATGGCGTCGGCAGCGGTGTTCCTCGCAAGGCCCGCTGACGAAGGCGTTCCCGCAGCGGTACGTTGAGGAAGCGGAACGCAGCGACGGGGCACCGGTGGCCGCCAGAGCACGCCTGGCTGTTTCGCAGGCAGACCACTTTCGCGTCTGTCTGTGGAATGGCGGTGTGGTATGGCGTCGGCAGCGGTGTTCCTCGCAAG
>JAPPGV010000160.1 GCA_028821235.1 bacterium | reverse complement strand
TCGACCTGGTCGGGGTGTTCACGCAGATCGACACGCTGCTCCTGGTGGTGACCGTCCTGCTGGTGCTGGTGCTGCTGGTGATCATCTACCGCTCCCCGATCATGGCTGCGATCCCGCTGCTGGGGGTGGGGCTGGTCTTCCAGATGGCCGGGGCCATAGCGGCCTGGTACGCCCTCCGCTTCGGGATCCCGATCTCCGGGCAGACGACCGGCATCATGACCGTGGTCCTCTTCGGCACCGGCACCGACTACGTGCTGTTCGTCTCGGCGCGTTTCCGGGAGGAGCTGACGCGCCATGACGACCGCCACGAGGCGATGAGGCTGACCATGCGCGGCGTCGGCGGCGCGGTCGCCTCGGCCGGGGCGACGATCCTGGTCGCCTGCGCGGCGCTCGGGCTCGCCACGCTGCGCTCCTACCAGGCGCTCGGCCCCATCATCGCGCTGGCGGTGGCGCTGATGATGCTGGCTGCCCTGACCCTCATCCCGGCGGCGCTCACCATCTTCGGCCGGCGCGCCTTCTGGCCCGCCCAGCCCCGCCTGCAGGCCGGCGCCACGGAGCGGACAGACTGGCGGCGCAGCGTCTACGGCCGGATCGGCGGGGTCGTTCTGGGCAGGCCGGTCCTGACCCTGGTCGTGACGGGGGTGGGCCTGGCTGTGCTGGTGGCGGGCCTGGTCCCGTTCCGGGCCAACTACGACCAGCTCGACCGGCTGCCGTCGAACACGGAGTCGGTCCGCAGCTTCGAACTGTTGCGGGGCGGGTTCCCGGCCGGCGAGCTCTCTCCCACCCAGGTGTACGTCTCCCTGCCCCCGGGCGCCGGCGCCCTCGATCCTGCCGTCCTCGAGCAGCTGGACGTCCTCACGCTGGAACTCGCCGGCCACCCGGCCGTGGCCGACGTCTCCGGTCCGAGCAGGCCGCTGGGCATACGGGGGCCGGACATCTCCCGACTGCCGGAGGGGAGCGGTCGCCGGTTCGTCTCCGCCGACGGGGGAGCGGGCCGCATCGACGTGGTGCTCGTGGAGGAACCCTTCTCCGGGGAGGCCCTGGATGCGGTGCCCGAGTTGCGGGCCCTCGCCCGCCAGCAGGCTTCGGCCCTGGGCCTGGCCGCCGGGAGCGTGCTGGTGGGCGGGGACACGGCCGAGGCCTACGACACCCGCACGGCGGGCAACAGGGATTCGGTGGTCGTGCTTCCCCTGATCCTCCTGGCCATCGGCGTGGTCCTGGCCCTGCTGCTGCGCTCGCTGATCGCCCCGCTCTACCTGATGGTGACGATCGCCTTCACCTACTTCGCGACGCTCGGGCTCGTGGTGGTGGTGTTCATCGTCCTGGCCGGCCACACCGGGCTGGGTCCCGCCGTCCCGTTCTTCCTCTTCGTGTTCCTCAACGCGCTGAGCGTGGACTACAACATCTACCTCATGTCGCGGATCCGCGAGGAGGCCCGGACAGCCCCGCTCAAAGAGGCGACCCGCCATGCGCTGGCGCGCACCGGGCCGGTCATCACGTCTGCGGGCCTCATCCTCGCCGGCACCTTCTCCGCGCTGATGACCCTGCCCCTCCAGGACCTGCTGCAGCTCGGGTTCGGGGTGGCGATCGGGGTGCTGATGGACACCTTCATCACCCGCACCCTGATAGTTCCGGCCGTGGTCTCCCTGCTGGGCCGGTGGAACTGGTGGCCCTCCCGGATCACCTCCTGACGGCAGCGTCCCGCCGGATCGGCCTATCGGGCAGGGCGTTTTCTCCCCTTACTCGCCCAGGCCGGCGATCCACGCGTCGAACAGCTGGTAGGAACCCTCGTTCAGCTCCGCCCGGGCGTCCTCCATGCCGGCTGTGAACTCCTCGGGGTTGCTGCCCGCCCGCTCCACCATCCAGCGGGCGCCGTGGTTGGCCCACTTGTTGGCCGCGGAGTTGTGGGCCTCGGGATGGAACTGGATGGCCAGCGCCGACCCCAGTTCGAAGGCTTGGGGATACCGGTCGGACCGGGCCAGCAGCACGCTGCCGGGAGGCAGGTCGAACGTGTCCTGGTGCATCTCGAACACCCTCCGTCCGGCCACCTTCGACACCACCGGGTGTTGGTAACCGGCTTCGGTGAGCTTCACCGGGACCGCGCCGACCTCGGGACGGTCGGCCAGATAGGCCTTACCCCCCAGTGCGGCGGCCAGCAGTTGCGCGCCGAGGCATATCACCAGCACGGGAACGTCCCGCACCACCAGCTCGCGCACCAGGCGCATCTCGTCGACCAGGTAGGGAAACTCTTCCGTGTCGTAGGCGCCCATGCGGCCGCCCGTCATCACCAGGACGTCCACGTCGTCGGCCGGCGGGAGCGGGTCCCCGTCGATCACAATGATCTCCTCCCACTCCATCCCGGCATGCTCCAGGCGCTCGGCCAGCCTGCCCAGGGACTCGTGGGTGTGCCTGATCACGACCATCCTCCCCATCGGCCGGAGTCTATCGCGCCGCCGTGGAGAGTCAGGACCGATGGTTGCACCCGGCAGGAGCCGGGATCGGCGGTCACGGAGCCTCGGAGGCGTCATGCGCCCTGTGATTCGAGACCTGCCATTATTCGCCCATGGGTCAATTGGGGCCGGTGGGAAGTATCATGAGCCGGGTCCCGAAGACCGGGGAGAATCAGTGACAGCAGCCGAGCGTTCCGCCTCCCTCAGCCGGCGCCGGCCGGCCCTGGTGGGGTTGGTCGCGCTCGCGCTGGTGGTCGCCGTGACTGCCCCGGCGCCGGCCACCACCGATGCCGCCGGGGGGTTCTCCGACGTGCCGGAGGGCGACGTGCGCGAGCCTGCCATCAACGCCCTCGCGGAGATGGGCCTGTTCGAGGACACCCTTTGCGAGGACGGCCTCTTCTGTCCCGGCGACCCGATGAAGCGGTGGGTGATGGCCGTCTGGCTGATCCGGGCGCTCGGTGGCGAGGTCACCACGACCGGGTCCTCCCGCTTCGCGGACGTCGACGCCGCCTCGTGGTGGTCCCCCTACGTGGAGGAACTCGCCGACCGGGGAATCACCAAGGGATGCAGAACTGAACCGCTTCTCCGCTATTGCCCGGACGGGACCGTAACCCGGGCCGAGATGGCCAGCTTCCTGGT
>JAPPGV010000159.1 GCA_028821235.1 bacterium | reverse complement strand
CCACGGGTACGTCGTCCTGGTTGCAGCGCGAGCACAACTCCGCGTAGGCGGAGCGGATGGCGTCCTCCACTCCGGCCGACATGGGTACGGCCTCGATCAGGGACCGCACCCGCCCGGACACCTCCCTGATGCCGGGGGGATCGCCGAAGTCGACCGTGGCCAGGAGGGCCCTGACCTCCTCCACGGTCCGGGGGTGGTTCCTGATGGTCTCGAACCCGTCTGTCGTGATGGCGAAACCCGGCGGGACGGGGAGATCGGCGTTGATCATCTCGCCCAGCCCGGCGTTCTTGCCCCCGATCCTGGGCCTGTCCTCGGGCCGGTAGTCGTTGAACCAGATGATGAACCGGTTACTCATGTCGGGCTCCCGGGCGGGGGTCGGCGCCGGACGGGGGACGTTTGCATCGGGACTGACGGTGGGGCACGCATCACACATGCCGGTGGTCGGGTGCCGTCGGTGGCGGTGTCCAGTCCTCATCTAGCGACCAGGTCGGTAGGTCGCCGATGTCGGGAACCATGACCTCCTGGACCCGGTTGCGGTAGATGACGAGGGCTTCCCGGCCGCCCTCCATCAGCTTCACCCGCACGTGCTCGGTGTTGTAGGGCTCGCCTGGGTCGTAGCCGAAGGCCCAGATGGCGAAGGCGCGGATCGGTCCCGAGTGGCTGGCGATGACGATACGCGCCCCCGGATCCGCCGTCGCCAGCGACCTGATCCCGGTCCAGAACCGCCGCACGCAGAGGGCGGGCGGCTCGAAGTGCAGCATGGGGATCGTAAGCCAGTGCTGGATCGGATCGCCTCCCCCGAACTGGGTGCGCCAGAACCGATCGATCTCGACCAGCCAGGCGGGACGGTCGCCGAGGGCGATACGCTCGAACCGCTCCAGAACCGAGTAGTAGAGGCGGAAGGCGGCGGTCACGTCCATGATGCCGTCCGGGGTCGCGACCATGAAGTTGCGGAACTCGTCATACGGCCTGGGGTCGATGACCTTGACGTCCTTCTCGAACAGCTCCAGACCGTCCAGCACGGAGCGGTGGATCTGCTCGATGGTCTGGCCGGCCCGGTTGGTGGCCGCGTGGGCGAGCACGATCTTCTCCCCGGCGCCGACCCGGCGAGCGAGGGTGTGGCCCACCGAGCGCGCCTGCCAGGCGCCCAGCGGGGTGATGCCGGCCTCCGTCGAGTATCCCTGGGTCTCGGCGTGCCGGACGAGGTAGACGTCGTTGACCACCGGGCGGGCGGCCTGGGGCGGGGCGCCGATCTCCTTGTTGCGGTTGTCCTCGCTGAGCACCATCTGCATGCCGTGGTCGGACCGCTCCCAAAGCGGCGGTAATGGCGCGGTGATGGTCTCCGTGGACCGGCGCTGCCGGAAGCGCCGCAGGTAGAGGGGGGTGGCGTCGTCAGTGTCCTCGTCGGGCTCCGGGGGCCTAGCGGCCCGCTCGAGATAGCGCGCCAGGTACATGGGCGCCTCATCCCGTTCGGTGCGAGGGAGGTCAGGGCGTCGGCGGGTCATGAGTGCACCGTCATGAAGCGGTGGTCGACCACCCCTTCGTAGTAGAACACGGCTCGCCCGATCTCCGCCTCGGTCCACGTGACCGGCTCGCGGTCCGGGTCGGCCCAGTAGCCCCCGGTGTAGACCTCGTTGCGGTTGCCGGCGGGATCGAAGAAGTAGAGGCCGTGCCCGCGGGTGGCGCCGTGGCGGGTGGGGCCGGCGTCGATGGGAATGCCGTGGTAGGAGCAGATGTCGGCCGCCTTGCGGACCTCGTTCCAGTCGTCCAGCCAGAAGGCCATGTGATGGAAGGCCCCGTTCGGGCCGGTGATGAAGGCGATGTCGTGGGGGGTGTGGGTCCGTTCCAGGAAGGTGACCAGCTGGTGCCCGTCATCGGCCAGGATCTGCTCGGTCAGGCGGAAGTCGAGCACATCCGTGTAGAAGGCGGTGGTCTCGTCCACGTCCTCGCACATCAGGAAGATGTGGTCGAGACGGGGCGGGTGGATCCCCACCAGGCCCTGCGGTTCGGGCGGCGGGTTGGTCAGCGGGAGGAGGTTCCCGACCTGGGCCATGCCCCATACCAGCTCGGTGGTGTGGCCGGAGGGCGCCACGAACTGGACGGTGGCGCCGGACCCGATGCCCAGCTCGCCGGGTTCGAACCGCTTGGTGGCGATCCCGGCCGCTTCGATGCGGGATGCCAGGTCATCCAGATCGGACTCGTGCTGCACCTTGAACCCGAACCTCTCCAGGCCGTAGGTGGGCGCGTACTCGAGGATCACGCTGTGGTGCTGGTGCTCGTCCCAGCACTTCATGTAGACCCGCTCGGGTTCCCGGGCCGTCTCGATCAGGCCGACCACCTCCGAGTAGTAGGCCGTCGCCAACTCGATGTCGGGGACCCGGACGACGACATGCGAGAGCCGCAAGATGCCCACTAGCGGCCTTCTCGCAGGGACGCCACTACGTGTGGACCTTCATGAAGCGCTCGTTGAGCTCGCCCTCGTAGTAGAAGATGGCCTTGCCTATGTTGTCCTCCGTCCAGGTGATGGTGGGGAAGTCGGGATCGGGCCGGTAGCCACCGGTGAACACCTCGTTCCGGGTGCCCATCGGATCGAAGAAGTAGATGGTGCTCCCGCGGGTGATGCCGTGGCGGGTGGGACCCACGTCGATCTGGATGGCGTGGTAGGCGAGGATGTCGGCCGAGCGGCGGACGTCATCCCAGGCGTCCAGCCAGAAGGCGAAGTGGTGGAGACCTCCATTGGGTCCGGAGACCACCGCCAGGTCGTGCGGTGAGTGGCTCCGCTCGAGCCAGGTTCCGATCTGGCGACCCTCACCGTCGAGGAGCTGCTCGGTGATCCTGAACTCGAGGATATCGGTGTAGAACTTGGTGGCCTCTCCCACTTCCTCGGCGGTGACCAGCAGGTGGTCCATCCGGGGCGGGGCGATTCCCGGCAGGTCGAGCGGCGCCGGGGGCGGGTTGAGCTTGGGGAGCAGGCCGCCAACCCGTTCCACCTCCCGCACCAACTCCATGGTGTGGCCGGACGGGGTGGCGAACCGGATCGACTCGCCCTGCCCGATCTCCTCGCCCTTCGAGATCCGTTCGACCCGGAAGCCGAACGACTCGACCCGGTCTTCGAGCTCGGCCAGATCCTCGTCGTCCTCTACCTTGAACGAGAACCGGTCGATACCCACGCGGGGGTCGTAGCGGACCGCCAGGGAGTGATGGTCCTCCTCGTCCCAGCATTTGAAGAAGGCCCGGTCCGAGGTCCGCTCCACCTCGATCATCCCCATGACACCGGTGTAGTAGGCGGAGGCCAGATCGAGGTCGGGAACCGTGATGTCCACATGGCTCAACCGGAGAATGCCCATGTGCTATGCAGCCCCTGACGACGTCACGACCGTAACCTACGCCCGCAGTCCTCGATTCCGAAGCCTCGTTCCGCATAGAAGAACAGGGGCTAGCATGGACGGCCATGTCCAGACCCCGCCCGGAAGACATCCGGGCCGCCATGGCCGATTACGTGGGCAACGTCCACGCTGCCTATGCCCGGATCGCATTCACCTTTCCGCCCGCCGTACAGGGAAGTCTCGAGCTGCTGACCAACCCGTTCACGGTGGTGGCCGCCGGGGCGCGCAACCTGCACGTGGTCGCCACGGGGGACCGGCTCGCCGCACCGCGGGGCCCGGAGGTATCGGCCGATTTCGAACAGGACGGCATGGCCTGGACGCTCCGGTTTCTGGATCCGGTCGTGCTTCCGGCTCTCGGGACCGCTGAGGCCGGAGACCGGCCCGATCCCGGCGCGGTGAGGAGGGTGGTCGGGATAGGTAGGCACCACTACCACCTGGTGGTGCGCCCCGGGTCGGACCTCACGGCCCACCACGCGACGCATGCCGGCACCGGCCTGGCCAACGCCCATCTCGCCGCCGCCCGTGACTACGAGTCCATCCGCGCCCACGCCTCGGGCGATCCGGGGCTGGTCGACGAACTGGCGGCAGCCGACGCGGCCGGACTGACCCGGGCGCATGGGCTGGTAGCGCGCGCCCTGGTTCCGTGGAGCGAACCGGTGAAGGAGTCGGTGGCCACCGGCGACCGCAAGCAAGTACGTCGGGCCGTGCTGGCGGCACTGAGAGGATCCGCGTGAGCGGCCGCACCCTGTCCTCGGTCCGGAACGCCGCCCGGGCATTGAAGGAGTTCTCCTCGGAGCGGCCCGAGATCGGCGTCTCGGAGCTGTCCCGGCGCCTCGACCTCGGCAAGTCCACGGCGCATCGCCTGCTCACCACCCTCACCGAGGAGCACCTGCTGGTGAAGAACCCCGAGACCGG
>JAPPGV010000158.1 GCA_028821235.1 bacterium | reverse complement strand
GGTTGTGGTAGAAGCCGGGCTTGGTGACCTCCTCGGTGATGGTCGCACCGCCGTACGCCAGCCTCCGCTCGAGAACGAGTGTGCGGAGGCCCTGGCGCGCCATGTATCCGCCCAGGGTCAGTCCGTTGTAGCCGCCACCGATGATGATGCCGTCAAAGGTTCCGTCCTCCACAACTCCTCCGTTCCCCTGGTCGAATAGCTGAATATTGGTGCCATCTATATTGATCTGTCAAACGGCCCGGTCATGTTCCTTGCCTCGACAGGATGTTTCCCGAAGGATCGGGGTTGGTCGCGATCATGGGTCTTGAACGCCACTACCCGAGCGGATACGTTGACCGCACAGATACGATAAGGCGCTCGATGGCAGCTTCCGGCTTGCGGGACCATGCCGGACGAGCCGCGAGAAAGTGAGGTCCCAGCTATGACGGTCGTGCAGGAGACCCAAGAGTCCACCGTCGCGGAGCGAGTGGCTCAGGCGTTGGAGTTCCTGGCTCAGGCGGAGGCCGAGTTCGCGGTGGGCGACACCCGCCAAGGTGCCGAGAAGCTGTACGGCGCCGCCGTCCAAGCCCTCATCGCCGCGTCCATCCAGCGCGGCTGGGACCACAACTCCCATCGAGCCAACAAGAACGCTGCCCGGGAGTTGGCCGACGAGTACGAGGACCTGTTTCTGGCCGCAGGGTTCATCGCCGCCGAGAGGTTCCACATTCACTTCCATCACGGCGGCATGGAGGACTACCAGATCACCGGCGATCGCTTCGCCGTTCGGTCCTACGTGGAGCGCATGCTGAAGCTGGTGGAGGAGCACGAAGCGCACCGGAAGGTGTAGTTGACTGGTGGGCGTTGGATCCGGAGGATCTCCGGATCGCGGGACCATCCGGTATGAGCCAGGAGAGAGTGAGGTTGCCCCTATGACGGTTGTGCCAGAGGCCCGAGAGTCTGCCGTAGCGGAGCATGTGGCGGAGGCGTTGGCGTTGCTGGCCCAGGGAGAGGCCAAGTTCGGGGCGGGCGACACCCGCCAGGCCGGCGAGAGGCTCTACAGCGCTTCCGTCCAGGCCGTGGTCGCCGCGTCCATCCAGCGCGGCTGGGACTACAACTCCCATCGAGCCAACAAGAACGCCACGTTCCGCTTGGCCAAGGAGTATGACGACCCGTTCCTGGCTGCAGGGTTCACCGCCGCTGAGAAGTTCCACATCCATTTCCATCACGGCGGCATGGAGGACTACCAAATCACTGGCGATCGCTACACCGTGCGGCTATATATCGAGCGCATGGCAAAGCTGGTGGAGGAGTACGAAGCCGAGCGGGCTGTGGAGACGCGCTGACGACCGGTTTGGGTAAGCCGGCAAGGGTTGGCACCTGGTCTTGTAATCAAGCGCACCAACCGGCAGCCAACGACGGGCGACCGGCGGTAGGCTCGCCGACGATGGACGAACCGAAGCACCCGAGATGGTCGCTGAACGCGATTCCGTCCCCATCCTCGGGGATGAGGACGCGCCGGAACATCCCGTCATCGACCACGGCTACCGCCCGCGTGGTGGTACGGCCAGGCCCGGACAACTCCCTGGGCCACGAGGCGCCAAGTCATGTTCGGCAGCGTCTGATTCCCGGTCCAGACAAACTCGAGAAACATCATGGGTAGGGCCCAACGCCGCAAACAGGAGAATCGCCTGCGCCGGCTGGAGGAGGTCAAGGCGGCCGCGCAAGGGCGCGCCGGGCGGCGGAGAAAACTCGCGATCGGGACGGCCGCATTGGTGGTCGTCGCCGTGGCGGCTCTGTTCCCGATCCTTCAAGCAGCGCCGGACGGCGAGACATCCGTGGCAGTCGACACGACCGGAGCCCCCGTCCTCGACGCAGCCGAAGGCACGGTGGCGGATGTTCGCGCCGAGGATGGACCTTCCGGTGTCGGCGCCGTTCCGGCGGGCTGTCCGGCGCCGGACGGAAGCGACGGGCCGAGGCTCGACTTCGACGGCCCACCACCGATGTGTATTGATCCGGCGGCGGGTTACACCGCGGTGTTCCACACCAGCGAAGGGGAGATGCGTTTCGAGTTGACACCGGCCGACACGCCCCAGACCGTCAACAATTTCGTCACGCTTGCCCGCTGGGGCTACTACGACGGCACGCTGCTATTCCGGACCGACCCTTCGATCGACATCATCCAGGGCGGTTCCCCCCACACCAACAGCCCGTCCGACCCTGGGCCGGGCTACACCATCCCGGATGAGCCGCCGTTCGCACCGGATCCGGACACCGGCCGGCCCGTCGGTCCGTACCGTTACCAGCCCGGTCAACTGGTGATGGCTCGATCGGCGGGCTTCGACTCGGGGGGCGCGCAGTTCTTCATAACCACCGGCCCCAACGCCGCCCTCCTCGACAGTCAGGGTGTCTACGTGGTGTTCGGGACCACCGACGCGGCAGGGCTGGAGGTGGCGCGCTCGATAATGGATCTCCATGTGGCCACCGGCAACATGGGCGGAGCACCCTCGAGAGACGTGGTGGTTTACTCCATTACCGTCGAGTGAACCCCGCCGCCGGATGAGGCACCCGATGCGGGGGAGACGGTAACCACCGCCTCCCCGGTCTAGAAACCCTCTGTGAAACCCCGGTTACTCGGGCGGAGCGTCGTTGAGGTCCACCACCAGGTCGCCGGAGAGTATCTGATCCCGCGCCTCGAGCACCTTGTCGCGCACGTCTGCGGGCACCAGCGCCTCGTTGAGCGGCGCGATGTCGCCACCGCCTTGGGGCATGTGGAACATGATCCGCTCCATCGGCGCGTTCATCGGAACGCCGTTGGCCATCTGGTCCCACCAGGCGTCGATCGTCACCTCGATGGCCTGGTCCCACTTGGCCACCGTGCTGGTGAGCACCACGTCGGGCGCAAGGAACTGAACATCCACGAGGTCGCCCACCCCGTAGGCACCCGCCTCCTCGGCAGCCTCGAAGACACCGAAGACGATGGCGTAGAGCACGTCGGCGCCCGCCGCGATCTGGGCCGCGGCGGCCTCCTTGGCGGTGGCGGGATCCCACCAGCTCTCGATGAACGTAACCTCGAAGTCCACATCGGGGTTGACCGACCGCGCACCGGCAAGATACCCGTTGATGGGGGCGTTGACGTTGGGGAACGGGAAGTTGGCGACGACGCCGATCTTGTCGGTCTCGGTCATCATACCCGCCGCGACGCCCGTCAGGTAGGCGGGCTCGTGGATGAAGGTGTCGATCCAGAATGCGTTGCCGCCCAGCGGATCATTGCCGGACCCCGCATAGATGAAGAGGACGTCCGGGTGGTCACCCATCACCGCTGAGACCGCGTCGCTGTAGGTGCTACTACCCAAGATCATCTCGAAGTTGCCGCTGGCGGCCAGATCGCGGAAGATCCGCTCGCTGTCGCCGTACTCGATGTTCTCGAACCACTCGGTTGATATCTCCAGGCCGTAGGGCGCCTTCTCGGCGAGACGCTCCAACGAGTGCAGCATCGACTGGTACCACGGGTCGTCGATAGGGCCCGGCGCGATGAAGGCCACCCGCATCACCGATGGCGCCTCCGGCTCGGGCGCGGCGGTTGTAGCGGGCGCAGCGGTGGTCGTGGGCGCCGCTGTCGTAGCGGGCGCCGCTGTCGTGGTGGTTGCGGCGTCATCCCCGCACGCCGCTCCTAGGACAACGAGGACGAGGGCAAGGCTGAATAACGGGGTTCTTAGGAGTCTCATCTTCTTTTGTCCCTCCCTGGTCTGGAGCGGGTTCTTGCTCGGAGTCCGGTGTCCGGCCCTGGGACGCCTTTTTCCAGTCGCGATATCACTCTCAGCAATATCGCTCACGGCAATAATACACTCCGGTGCGAGAGCGCGTAGGAACGGGGCACGAATGAACGTCGAGCACGACACGGTTTGCGATCTGTTGCTCACCAACGGATCGGTGATCACAGTGGATGACGAGCGGAGGGTCCTCGAACCGGGAGCGGTGGCCATCCGGGGCGACCGGATCCTCGCCGTCGGCACTCCGGGCGATCTCGAGGGATTCCGCGCCACAAGGGTGATCGACTGCTCCGGCAAAGCGGTCCTGCCGGGCTTCGTGGACACCCACACCCACATGTTCCAGAGCCTCGGGCGAGGCCTGGGCGAGGGGATGCCGCTCTACCCCTGGCTCACCGACTTCATGTGGCCGTACGCGCAGGTGATCAGCAGGGAGGAAGCCTGGGCCGGGGTCAGGTTGACCGCGCTAGAAGCCGCTCGGGCCGGCACCACCGCGGTGGTGGACGATCACTACTCCCCCACAGACGTGGATACGACCGTCGGGGTGGCTCGAACCATCGAGGAGGTGGGCCTGCGCGGGACGGTGACGCGGGGCATCTTCGGGTCACCGGCCGAGGTGACGCGCCACTACGACATTCCCGACTACCTCTTCGCCATACCACCGGAGGAGGAGCTCGAGATTACCCGGGCCGCCATCGAGGCGACGTCCGGCCGGAAGGTGGGGGTCTGGCCGGCGCCGGACGGGAACTTCATCGAACGGAGCCTCATCCTCGACTCGGTCGCACTGGCCCACGAACTCGACACCCGGTGGCACATTCATTGCTCGGCGCCGACGACGGATCCGGATGCCTACATATCCTGCTACGGCGAACGGCCCGTCCACTGGATGCAGCGCGCCGGCATCCTCGACGAGAGGGCCGCGATCGCGCACGGCGTCTGGTTCGATGACGAAGAGGTGGCGGCCCTGGGCGAGGCGGGCGCCGGAGTGGCCCACTGTCCCACATCGAATTGCTACATGGCGGACGGCGCCATCCGCATGAATGACCTCAGATCGGCGGGGGCGGTCGTGTCTCTGGGTACCGACGGATCAGCCTGTGACCACCGCCAGGACATGTTCGAGCAGATGAAACAGGCCATATTCGTGCAGCGACTGCACACCCTCGAGCCCACATCTCTCCGATCCGAGGACGCGCTGGAGCTGGCTACCCGCGAAGGCGCCCGCTACCTGGGCATCGACGCGGGCATTCTGGCGCCGGGCAAGCTGGCCGACATCGCGGTGGTAGACCTTGAGCGGGTCCACCTCCAACCTCTCAACCGGACGATCTCCACGCTCGTCTACGCCGGCCGCGGCTCCGACGTCGTGATGACGATCGTGGGTGGCGAGGTGATCTACGAGAACGGCGCCTCCACGAAGGTAGACGAGGCAGAGGTGATCGCTGAGGCCCGGGCCCGGTCAGTTGAACTGATCGAGCGAGCCGGCATAACGGGTCTCCTAAAACCATGGAGACGGCACCGGGGTTGATCGGGTCCTGTCTTGGAAGGAGGCCACAACGTGATCCTGTTCGACAATTGCCGGTTCCTGATCTCCGAACCGAACCCAGAGGGTGTGATAGAGGACGGTTGGGTACTCGTAGACGGGCCCGTGATCAAGGCCGTCGGTGGGCCCACGGACTCTCCTCGTGCCGAGGTCACGGTGCAGGGGGGCGAGGTCATGGACTGCAGCAGCAAGCTCGTCATGCCGGGGCTGATCGACACGCACAACCACCTGGCCAACTACGCCCTCAACCTGCTTCCCGGCATCGATCCCTCGTCTCTCGAATACACCGGGATTTCCGAGTGCCTGGAGAAGTTCATCTGGCCCGCCTACACCTGGGTCTCGGGCGAGAGCACCTATGATCTGACGCTGCTTTCGATGTGCAATGCGATCAAGCACGGCACCACCACCATCACCAGCGCCTTCCCGTTTCCGGACGACACGTATCGTGCTGGCGTCAAGTCGAGGATGCGGCTCATCATCCATCCCCAGACCGTCAGCAACGTTCTCCTCGGTGACGGCCTCGACGATGACGGGTACCTCGCCCAGACCGAGGAAACGATCCGGAACTACCACAACGCCGAAGACGGGAGGATCCAGGTCGCGACCCACCCCCACTGCACCTACTCGTGCACGGAGCGGCTTCTCCTCGGCTGCATGGAACTGGCCGAGCAATACGACGTCGGGTTCGCCACCCACCTGCTCAATTGTCCCGAGGACCGCGAGATGTCGGACGCCCAGTACGCCGCCTGGGGAGGAACGGTGGCCTATCTCCAGACCAGGAACCTTCTCCAGGAACGGACCCTGTTCTTCCACTGCGACCAGGTGAACCGCCAGGAAGCGGAGGTATTCGCGGAGGCGGGAGTCGCGATCTCGCACAACCCGCAATCCAACGCCACCTACCACGGGTGCGTCGCCGACGTGCCCACGCTGCGGGAGGCCGGCGTCACGCTGGGCATGGGAACGGACATGCCGGCAGGCAACATCTTCGACAACATCTACACGGCCTATCTCGTCAACTCCGTAGTCCCGTTGGACCAGGAAGCGCAGTTCGAACCCTGGGTGCCCATCGAGATGGCCACGATCGGGGGCGCCGAGGCGCTACGGCTCGGTGACAAGATCGGGACGCTCGAGGCCGGAAAGCGCGCCGACATCATCACGGTGGACCTGCAACGGAACACCACCCTCTACCCCCTCAACGCGGGGAATCTCCTCTACTGGATCGTCACCAAGTGCGCCGGCACGCTCGCCGCGGACACCATGGTCGATGGCACGTTCCTGATGCGGGACGGGGAGTTCACCTTCCTTGATGAGGAGGCCATCATCGCCCGCTCCGATGAATGGATGATCCGGTTCGAGTCCTGGTACCGGAGCCGCAAGGCCTCAGGACAACCGGTGACCGTGAGGAAGTACCCCGACTACGAGAACCGCTGACCGGTCACTTGGAGGCACCGGCCGCGAGCCTGTCTTAGTGGAAGCCGGAGCCTCCGTTGACCCAGATGTTCTGGCCGGTCACGAAGTCCGACCATGGGCTCACCAGGTAGAGGAGGGTCCCGACCATGTCGTCGGGCACCTGGGACCGCTTGAAGGCCCGGCGGCCGATGATCAGCCCGTCAATATGGGGCTGCTTGGCGGCGTAGTCGGCATCGTGGGGGATGTAGTCGGGCGTCAGGGTGTTGACGGAGATCCCATCGTCGCCCAACTCACGGGCCAGGGACCGGGTCAGACCCCAGATGGCCGCCTTAGACGCCACGTAGTGGAGGAATCCGGGGGTACCGTCGTTGACCGTCATCGAGGCGATGTTGACGATCTTCCCGCTCCCCTGCGCCCTCATCGTGGGCGCAACCGCCCGGGCACACAGCCAGGGTCCCTTGACGTTCACCTCGAAGCACCGATCCCACTCCTCGGGCGAGATCTCCTCCATCGGGCCTTGGGTGAGCGTCAGGTAGAAGGCGGCGTTGTTCACCAGCGCGTCGATCTTCCCGAAGGCGTCAACGGTGGCGGCGGCCATCGCCTCGGTCGAGGCTACGTCGCTCACGTCGACCTCCACCGAGATGGCTCGGGCGCCCATCTCCTCCGCCTCAGCCACCATCTCCGAGCCGTCGGCGAGATCCGCCACTACAAGAGATGCGCCCTCCGCGGCCAGGCCTCGGCAGTAGGCGCTGCCTATTCCGCCGGCACCGCCGGTCACTATTACGACTTGGCCGTCGAGCATGCCCATGAGCCCTCCATTCCTTTCGTGCGGCTAGTGGTCTAGATTCCCGGCTCTCCGCCGGCGTCCTCTCCCCTTCCCGCTACTCGTTCATGAAGTCGGCTGCCAGCTCGAACAGCCATGAGCGGTAGGCGAGGGTGACGTCGTCGGCCACCTTGATGTACATCTCGGCGCTGAGCAGGTCAGGCAAATGCTCGGGCCACTGGGACTCGACCACGGGCTGATCCTGATCCAGCACCATCAGTTCGAAATCGATGAGGAAGGCCAGGTCCTCATCGGTCTGCGCGAAATCCGAGCCGATGTGCCAGAAGTTGCGGCAGGTGGCCGGCCCGGTGGGCGCGGAGACCATGTAGAGCCCGTAGCGCTTGCCGTTGGGGAAGATCCGCAGGAGATAGATCGTGCCCGGGAGGCTCAGGTAGTAGCGGTTGAGCACCGTGACGATGTCGTCGGATATCCCGAGGATCCCCTTCATCGTGTCGTCGTTGGGTTCCACGACGTAGCGGTCGAAGCGGAGCATCTGCCCCTCCCGCCAGACCTCGTGGTCCTCCACCTCGGCCTTGTCCCTGGTTCCAAGGATGTTCTCGTGGACGAACGGGAAGTGCGAGAAGTCGACGAAGTTCTCGAGACGGCGTGGCGCGCTGGTCTTCCAGTCGTAGTAGGCGGGTGACTGCCAGTGCATGTCGGGGTCGTCCCACTCGGCCAGGCCGGGAGGATCGCCCCATGGCTCATCGACCAGCGAGACCCAGATCAGCCCCGCGCCCTCCCGGCACAAGTAACGCTCCAGATTGACCTTCAGTATCCCGTTGAGCTCGGGACGGGAGGGGATGTTGACCAGGTTGCCCTCCATGTCGTAGGACCAACCGTGGTAGGGGCAGTTGATGCAGCCGTTCTCGATCCAGCCGAGCGAGGGCGCCGCTCCCTTGTGCCGGCAGACATCCATGAACGCTCGCACCGTCCCTTCGTGGCGGACGAGGAGGATGCGCTCGCCGAGAAGTTGACCCTGCAACATCTCGCCCTCTACGACATCGCCGCTGTAAGCGACGGGATGCCAGAAGTGCCACATGGCCCGGTACCACTTGGAGTCGCGCTCGGGTACGAACGGATCGGCTAGGTCCTGCATGCTCGGCTTGGCCATTCTCACCTGCCTTCCGGTTCGGATCCTGGGTACACGTTCAGAGGAAGAAGGCGCCGCCGTTGACCAGCAGGCTCTGGCCGGTGACGAAGTCGGACGCCGGGGAGCTCAGGTAGATGATCGTTCCCACCATGTCGTCAGCCTCCTGGGTGCGCCGGATGGCCCGGCCCGACACCACGAACGGGTCGCTGGTGGCGTCCGTGGGACGGAGGTCCGGGTTGGGGATGAGGTCCGGCGAAACCGTGTTGACCGTGATGCCCTCGGGACCCAGCTCATTAGCCAGGCACCTGGTGAGGCCCAGTAGGGCGGACTTGCTGGCCACGTAATGGGGGAAGCCGAGGGTTCCCTTGTAACAGGTATTGGAGGCGATGTTGATGATCTTGCCCGATCCCTGGGCCGCCATATGCGGGTACACCGCCTTGGTACACAGCCAGACGCCGCGGACGTTGACCTCGAAGGTGCGATCCCATTCGGCCACGGTGAGGTCCGTGAAGGGCCCCCGGGTGGTCTCGGAGAACATGGCGGCATTGTTGATGAGCACGTCGATCCGCCCGAACCTGTCCATGGCCGCTTCCGCCATGGCCACCGTGGATGCCTCGTCGCTCACGTCGGTCGTGACGGACAGGGCCTCACTGCCGGAGCCGGCCAGTTCATCGACCACCGGCGAGCCGTCCAGCAGGTCGGCAATCACCACGCTGGCTCCCTCCGCGGCGACACCGAGGGCATAGGCGCGGCCGATGCCGCGAGCCCCGCCGGTGATTACGACCACCTTGCCGTCTAGCACTCCCATACGGACCACCTTCTCGATGCCGGTCTATGCTCCAACACTAGCCGAATTGATATTGGTGGTGGTAATAATCCGGCTCGGAACCTGGGCCGCGCCGCTGTGATGGCCAACGGATGCCATGGATATGATCAAACTCACCGAAGCGAGCAACGAGCCCGTCCGCCATTCATCCAAGGAGGAGACACATGGAGACGCCGAGCGTCCGACATGGATACACGACCGGTTCCCAAGGCAATCGCCTGCACTACCTGGACTACGGAGGTGAGGGAACGGCGCTGATATGCATGCATGGCGTGATCGGCAACGCCTGGAACTGGAGGGCAGTGGCGGCCGGTATCGGTGACCGGCGACGGGTGGTGGCCCTCGATTTCCGCGGCTACGGCGAGAGCCAGTGGTCACCGGACCATAACTACACGACCTCCGACCATGTTGCGGACCTGGGAGTCCTCATCGAGTCCCTCGGCGAGGACCGCGTCGACCTGATGGGTTCCTCCTGGGGCGCCCTGGTAGCCATCCAGTACGCGGCGGAGAACCCCGACCGGGTCGGAAGCATCGTGGTGGTGGACGTGGAGGCGTCGTTCGCCCAGAGCGAGACCGACCTCTTCCCCCGACCCACCAGCCACGCCGACCACGGCGATGTACGGACCGGCCTCGGGTTCGCCTTCCCCAATGCCCCCGAGGAGATGCTGGAGCTGACCGCGTTGACCAGCTTCGGACCGGTCGACGGCGGGCGGCTGGCACCCAAGCACGACCCCTACTTCTTCGAACGCTGGCCCTTCCGCTCCGACGACCACTGGGAACGGCTGGAAGGCATGGCGACCCCGGCCCTACTGGTCCACGCAGCCGACAGCTTCGTGAACCACGATGTCATGGCCGACATGGCCAGCCGCATGACCAACGCAAACCTGGTCCAGGTCGAGAACAGCACCCACGTCATCCCGGTTGACAACCCCGACGGCCTGCTGGAGGTTCTTCGACCGTTCTTGTAACTGTCATCGATCAGTTGGGTACGGCTGCACAAACCGGCAAGCTCCGCAACGGTTGACCCGCTTCGTGGACACTTAGGTGAATACCCCAACTCCATATGACCCGCGAAGGAAGGTCATCCGACCGCTCACCCATTCCCCCTCTGGCCTGCGGACCTCATCTTGCCGGATTCGTCGCGGGCGCCGGCCTCCAGCCCTATAGGGCGCAACATCACTCCCACAGTAGGGAGACTGGCGCGGCCCAGACGCGATCGCTGATCTCGACGACGGTCGGCCCGGAGTAGAGGATCACCCCGCGGTCGAGCCTGGGGAACCAGCTTCGGGCGTCGGTGTCCAACTCGTCGCGTAGCCACTCCAGGTGGCGTGCGTCACGGCGGGTGACTGTGCTCGAAGACTTGACCTCGACCGCTATCACGCTGCGGTCGCGGCGGTTCTCCAGGAGCAGGTCGATCTCCCGCTTCGCCTGATCCCGGTAGTGGTAGAGGTCGAAGTCCTGGCTGGAAGCGTCGCGCTGCGCCCGTAGCTGTGACACCACGAAGGTCTCCATGAGGTTGCCCACAAGCTTGGCGTCGCGACGGACGTCCTCCGGTCCCACGCCCAGCATCGCAGCCCACATCCCCGGGTCGTTGACGAAGCGCTTGGACCGCTTCGCGAACCGGCTTGAGAGGGTCCGATGCCAGGCGGGAACTTGTGAAACGACGTAGCAGTTGTGAAGAGCCTGCTCGTACTTCTCGGCCGACGCCCGCGCGATGTCGGCGCGCTCTGCAAGCGTTGTCTGGTTGATCATCTCCGACGAGTTGGCAGCGTAGACGTTCAGGAAGTCGAGCATCTTCCGGTGGTCCATTCGTCCGGTCGCGGCATCTAGCCGCACGACGTCGCGGAGGGCGCTCTCTATCTGCGCGCGCCGGCGAGCCGGATCCTCGACCTGTAGGTAGGCGGGATAACCCCCCTCCATGGCGATGTCGATGTAGTCGTACAGGCCGAATGCTGTGACGGGCGCGGAGCCCGAGCGGATGTCGGCGAGTCGACTCACGAAGGAGTGAAGTGGATTACCTCGCTTTTCGGCCACCGTGAGCGGATGCATTTCCAGGGTGACGGCCCGGTGCAATAGCGGCCATTGATAGCTGTCATCGTGACCATCCGTCCTGATCCGAGAAGATCCGGCGATGACGAAGCCGCTCATCGAGTCCTGATCGATCAGCTTCTTGACCACCCGCAGAGCATCTGGGGCCTGTTGCCATTCGTCAATCAGGACTGGCTTCGGAGCCGCACGGAGGGCTGCCTCCGGGTCCAGTATGAACACAGACCGCTCTTGCGGCTGCGAAAGGTCGATCGCCGACTCGACGACCCGTAGCGCCGTGGTGGTCTTTCCTACTCCCCGAGGTCCGCTGATCACCACGGCCGGCCAGGTGCTGAGTTCGGCACGAAGTGTGGCGTCGATACGCCTCGGCACGTATCGGGATCGAGTTGAGTGGTCCAAGGCTCGTCGGGGCATGAGACATCCCTTCGCGGGTTAGAAACAGGTGCCGTGCCTGGCACTTCGGAGGACGACACCGCCTATCGTATACAGATTGCACCATATATCGCATACAGATTGAACTATGTATCGTATGCATACTGAGCCATTGATCGTCGGCACATAGTCAGGCCGGACCTCCGTCAACTCCCTCTCTACCGTGAATTACAGGCATCTTCTACCGTGAAATACGGGTGCCCTCTACCGGGAAATCTATGGGTGAAGTCCCGTGATTTGCGGCTTGTGCGCTAACGAGATGCGACGGTCGTCCGTCCGCTCATCCCCTGTCTGAACGGTTGGGAGGCTCCTCCGGAGGTTCGTCTTCGCTATCGGTTGGACTGGGGGATCTCATGAGCGGTGAGGAAATGTACATTGCCTTGCCTGGGCTATAGATCTTGGCTGGACGCCCGCCTCGTGCTCTCGGATTTGTGACGTCGCCGGTGGAGCGGAGAAAGTCGGGACTGGTGGTGACCTTGCGGTGGAAGTTGGCCGGGTCTATGCGGGCGTTCCACACCACCTCGTAGACCCGCCGCAACTGGCTTATCGTGAACTCGGGAGGGCAGAATTGCGCGGCGAGGGTGGTGTATTCGAGCTTCGAGCGCACCCTCTCCACCGCCTCCTTGATGATCTTGCCGTGGTCGAAGGCCAACTTGAGAGCATCGGCTTCGACCATCACTACGGAGAAGAGGCTGGCGTCGGCCGCGTCTCTCCCTCCCCGCGGCTCGGGGAGGTTGGCGAGGATGGCCCAGTAGGCGACGGTGACCACCCGCATCCGAGGATCGCGGTTGGGCCTTCCGTACGTGCCGAGTTGCTCGAGATGGCGCGGCTCGGCGGTAACCCCTGTCTCCTCGTGGAGTTCACGCAGGGCCGCCTCCTCCAGACTCTCGTTGGGACGCACGAAACCGCCCGGCAGCGCCCAACGTCCCCTATGTGGAGCCTGCCCTCGCCGGATCAGGAGGATCTGGAGTTCGTTGTCGACGATGGTGAACGTGACCACGTCCACGGTGACGGCGACCGGTGGGTACGCCCGGGGGTCGTAGCCGGCGGGAGGCTTTGTGTCATACCCCATCCGTAGAATGATATCAAGTTTGTGTTGACAGGACAAGAACCCTGGGCTAGGGTTATTGTCAAGTTGGAATAAATCGGCGGGTCTCGGCGTCTTACCTAGATGCAGAGACGCGTGGGCACCTCAGACCGAAGGAGAGATACATTGACTGACGCAACCGTTACCGAGCCGACCAAGCTCTGGTTCCTCCTTGACCGTTCGGGATCGATGGGCGGTCTGACCCAGGACGTGATCTGAGGCTTCAACACGTTCATCGCCGATCAGGCCCGGGAACCCGGAAGAGCGCACCTCACCCTCGTGCAGTTCGACAGCCAGGAGCCGTTCGAGATCATCCACGATGCGGCGCGGATTGAAGACGTACCGGAACTCACTACCGACATCTACCGGCCCAGAGGGACGACCCCATTAATGGACGCCATCGGTGACCTCATCGAGTACGCCGACCGGCGCATCCAAGCACGATCGCGGGACGATCGACCGGTGGAAGACCAGTTGGTAGTGATCTTCAGCGACGGGTTGGAGAACGCCTCTCGCCGCCATACCCAGGCAAGCGTGGCGGAACTGATCAGCAAGCGCCAGGACGCAGCTTGGGAGTTCGTGTTCATGGGCGCCAACCAGGACAGCTACCTGGAAGGGGGACGCATCGGGGTCTCGCAGGAGAGCATCTCCAACTTCGAGGCCAGCTCTGTGGGCACTGCAGCGGCGTTCCAGTCCGTCTCGCGCGCGACCCGAGAGTTCCGGGGAAAGACCAGGATCGAACGGACGCGGGACTCCGGGACCTTCTTCGGCGGCACCCGCGAGGCGGAGGCCGTGATGCAAGCCCGAGGCAGGCGCGCTGGGATCCCCAAGCAGCGCCGGGGTATCCCGAACCTGGAGCGGGCGGCCGTGGGCCGACCCATCACCCGCCTGGGGATCTCGCTGTTCCCTGTCTACCTGCTGGGAAACGACCTGCCGGAGATCGCCACGGGTCCGAACTCCGGTCTGGTGATCGAGGAGTCACAAGCCTCGAGAGTGCCCTCCCTCGAGGTGGCGAACCCGACCAACCGCCCCATCCTGATCCCGGAGGGCGAACAGCTCATCGGCGGACTCCAGGATCGGGTGCTCAACACAAGCGTCCTGGTGGCCCCGTCCACCCATCTGGACATACCCGTGTCGTGCCTCGAACAGGGCAGATGGGGTGCCCGTCGCGAGTTCGCCCACGGAAGGGCCTTCGCGCCCAGACGGACCCGGCGGGCGAAGAACGCGTCGGTTGCCGATTCGATCCGCCGGGAAGGATCGCGGGGGAGCGACCAGGCCGCCGTCTGGAACGTAATCGACCAGGAACTGGCCCATCTCGGGGTTGACTCCGGTACCCGGGCCGTCCGGGACGCCGAGCAGTTCCTCCGCCGGGACCGGCAACGTGCCCACACCATCCGCCGCCTCGCCAGGCGGGGGCCGCTGCCGGGCCAGTGCGGCGTGGTGGTCGCCCATGGCAGGCGCGTGGTGGCGATCGAAGTGTTCGGCAACCACGACCTGCTCCTCCCCCACTGGGAAGGATTGGTCCGATCCCACCTGCTGGAACGAGCGACCGCCAACGGACATCCGTCGGCGACCCTGGCCCTCCACAGGATCGGACGCTTCGCCCGGGCGGCGGCAATGGCGAACCGAGGTGTCGGCCTCGGCTCAGAGCTGCACGTGAACGACCGGAGGACGGTGGGCCAGGCACTCATCCACCAAGGCGCCGTCGTCCACGCGTCCGCATTCATGATCGGCTGAAGGCCGGTGTCCCTAACTCAGAACGAGGGTGGGGACGAGACCACCAGGAAACGGCAGCCGGCCTGACCGGCTGCCGTGATGGTGTGCGGGATCGTGGCCGGGTAGGTGTACACATCGCCTCGGGCCAACACGACGGGCGCGGAGCCCTCCAGTTCCACCCGCAGGCGGCCCTCCAGGACGTAGATGACCTCCTCGCCCTCATGACCGGTGTTGACCGTGCCGACGCCGGGGTCGAACTCCACCTCGTTCGGCTCCATGAGGTGGGAGCCTCCCCTGGTCAGGAACCGGACCGACGCGCCTTCCACGAGCTGGTAGGTCTCGCCTTCGCCGTGGCGGACCAGGCTCACGTCCAACCGCTCCTGAGGCTGGAGAAGGCTATGAGCGGTGGTCTCGAGAGCCTGGGCGACGTAGTGAAGAGCCATCAGGCTGGGCATGGCCTTCCCGTTCTCCAGTTGGCTGAGAAACGGTTGGGACAAACCGCAGCGGGCGGCCAGTTGCTGCAGCGTGAGCCCCTGAGCCTTGCGGAGTCTCCTGAGCGCGGCGCCCAGGGTCGCCGCCACCGCATCCCCGTCGACAGCACGGCTCGCACTGCCGGCAACGGCTGTATCAGTCATAGCCCGATGCTACCGCCCGCCCACCGCCCCATGTCCTATGTAGTGTGTGCGCGTTTTGAGAGAGGAATGCACCATATGTCCACACAGCCCGACGACGAGGCCCCGAGTTCATCAGATCGCAAGCAAGAGCGGCAACTGAAGTCCGTAGGTTCGAGGGTCACCAAGGCACCACCAAGGGTTACATCGATCGCGCACAAGGCCAGCCGCGCCGCCTATCGCTACACCAGCGCGACGGTTCGAGATGTCAGGAAGGCCGACGTGCGGTTTCATGCCAAACCCGTTGAATTGGCACAAGCGATTACGGCCTCCGCTCAAGCCACGATCAGAGACTTCGCCGGAACAGCGGCAAGCGAGATCGGCAAGGCCACCGCCACTGCCGCCGACAAGACCGCCGACATCGCCCGAACCACCGCAACCGGGGTCGCAGGAGCCACCGACAAAGCCCGGACCACGACCACCGAAATCGGGAACGCCATCGGCATGGGCGCTGCCGGTGTTCTAGAACACGGGCGGTTGTTCCGGGAGACGTGCAAGGACTCCTTCGAGCCGCTCAAGACCGGCGCGAGGACTGTCGGAGACAACACCGACGAGTGGGCACAGGCAGCCGCGGCGGGAGCCTGGGGAGCGCTTCAGAACCTCCAGGCGGCGGTTCCAACGTTCAACGACCTCTCTCCATTGCTCAAAACGAAATTCGCGTTGGCAGGCATGCACGGTGCCTGGCGACCGGTCCATCTCGCGAGTTCCTTCTATGAGGAGAGCATTCCCTTCCCCATCAGGAATCTTGGACAGGACGCGGTCCTCGCCTTCATCGATGGGAAGCATGCCAGCCATATCAAAGCAGTTAGCAATATGCCTGGACTGATGATGGATAATGCCAACATTGTTTGGGAGGCCGCCCGTAACAACCTGGCCCGCGGCGGCGCCGACATGACCCCCCTCGAATTAGCGAAGGCCAACACGCTGAACGCCCTCCATGCCACTGGGATCGTCGCAACCGAGGCGCTCCAGACCGCGGCAGTCGCCGGATGCATCGGTATGGCGCTCGAAGGCGTGGTCAGCGTGACCGAGAACCTCATCTACGTCTACAAGGACGAGATGACGTACCGACAGGCAGGTATAAGGGTGCTGAAAGACGTGCTTAAGAAGGGTAAGTGGGCTGCGGTTGGCGGTGCCGGGATGACGGTGGTAGCTGCTCTCGGTGCCGGCCCCGCCCTTGCGACAGCTGCTCCTGTTCTCGTGACGGTTGGTGGGGTGGTGTACGTTGTAACGGCTTACGGCCGGATCAAGACGGCACTGGACTCAACCGATGAAGTAACGGCTTCCGAGCCCTGGGATGCTGAGTATCCCGCTCTCGGCACGGCCTGATCATCATGCCGGTTATCGTGCGATAGTCGGGTGGTTGCCCGTTTGTCCTTGAGGAGGTCTCGATGCCGCTCGCTCACATTCACTTCATGTATGACCTCGTGGAGGGTGACCTTCAGGAGGCGAAGCGCAAGCTTGCCGACGAGGTGGCTGACAGCATTGCGCGCAACGTGGTACACCATCATCAGGGCTCGCCCAAGGACCTGGTCACGGTTGTCTTCCATGACATCGGCGCCGACGACTGGGCCGTCGGCGGGACTCTCTTCAGCGACCGGAACCCCTGACTGCGCCCAGCTTGCACCGGCCGTTCCCGCATCGTAGGATTCCTGTTCGGTATGCCCGACTGCTCCATTAGCTGCGGGCGGAAATCAATCTGATCAGGGAAGAAACCCTCCTCAACGGGTCGGCCCGTGTGCCGGCGCGTTGTTCGTATGTAGCAGTGGTCTGTCTGAGGAATGGCGGTGTGGTATGGCGTCGGCAGCGGTGTTTCTCGCAAGGCCCGCTGACGAAGGCGTGCCCGCAGCGGCACGTTGAGGAAGCGGAACGCAGCGATGGGACGCCGATGACCGCCATAACACACCGAGCTGTTCCACAGACAGACCACCAACAGCCATCTCCGGGGAGCCGATGCGCGTAGCGGTGGACATAGGCGGTACCTTTACCGACGCCGTAGTCATCGACGACGCCGGCAACACCAGTACAGCCAAGGCGCTTACCACCCCTAACCGGCTCTACGACGGAGTTCTCTCGGCACTCGACCAACTCGGTGTCGATTGGACCCAACTCGACTCGATCACCAACGGCACCACCGCCGGGCTGAACGCCTTTCTGGAGCGCCGCGGCGCCAGAGTCGCCCTTCTCACCACCCGCGGGTTCCGGGATGTCTACGAGCTGGGCCGGGCCAACCGGCCGGACATGTACAACGTCCGCTACCGGCCCCCTACCCCGCTGGTGCCTCGCCGGTCCATCTACGAGGTGGACGAGAGGATGGCGCCGGATGGATCGGTGGTGCTGGCCTTGCAGGAGGAAGCCATCCGCGAGATGGCACCCCGGCTGGCCCGCGACTACGACGCGGTGGCCGTCTGCTTCCTCCACTCCTACGCCAACCCTGCCCACGAGCACCGGGTAGCCCAGCTGCTCCGTTCGGCCGACCGGTCTCTGTCGGTCGTGTGCTCTTCGGACGTGGCACCGGAGTGGCGCGAGTACGAACGAACCAGCACTACGGCCATAGCCGCCTACGTGGCGCCCATCGTCGATAGCTATCTCAAGGAACTGGAGAAACGTACTACCGAGCGGGGCATGCGGGGATCGTTGCGGGTGATGCAGTCCAACGGCGGCGTCATGTCCGCCCGTTCCGCCCGGCGCAAGCCCATCCAGACCCTGTTCTCCGGACCGGTCGGGGGCACCATCGCCTGCCTCTCGGTAGCGGACGATCTGACCGGGGAGGCTGTAGCGAGCCGGCTGATATGCGTGGACATGGGCGGGACGTCCTTCGACATGAGCCTGGTGGTGGACGGACGGGCCGACGTCGAGCTCGAGTCGGAGCTTCAGCGCCACCCGGTACTGGCGCCCACCGTCGCGATCCACACCATCGGGGCCGGCGGGGGAAGCATCGGCCACACCGCGGGCGGCGGGCTCCGGGTGGGGCCCCGTTCGGCGGGCGCCGTCCCCGGACCAGCCTGCTACGGATCGGGAGGAACCGAACCCACCATCACGGATGCCAACCTCCATCTCGGTCGGCTTCCCGGCAGCACCCGCCTCGCCGGCGGCATGTCGATCGACAAGGCAGCAGCCGGACGCTCCCTGACGGCTGTGGCGGAGTCCCTGGGGATGGATGAGCTCGGGCTGGCGGCCGGCATGGTCGCCGTGGCCGACTCGACCATGGCGAACGCCATCCGGGAGATCACGGTGATGCGCGGGATCGACCCCCGCGACTTCACCCTGGTGGCCTTCGGAGGAGCCGGGCCGCTCCATGCCACGTCGCTGGCAGACGAACTGGATCTCGACACGGTGGTGGTACCGGTCAATCCCGGCGTCCTCTCCGCCTACGGGATGCTCCAGACCGACACCCGCCACGACGCCGTCCAGAGTTTCTACGTGCGAGTGGCCGACCTCTCCGCTGAAGCCCTCGAAGCCGCCCTGTCGGATCTCGAGGAGCGGGCCCGGCTGATGGTGAAGGAAGACGGTTTCGACGACCAGGCGATCACGCTGGAGCCGTCGGCCGATCTGCGTTACTCGGGCCAGGAGTACACCGTCACACTCCCGCTCGATACGAGCCAGGGCATGAAGGCACTGATCGAGGGGATACCGGATCAGTTCGCCGAGGCCCACAACGTCCGGTACGGGCACAGCAATCCCGGGGAGGCGGTGGAGTTCGTCAACCTCCGGATGGCCGCCTTCGGTGGCATGGCCCGCCCCCGCCCCCAGGCCCTCCCGACCGGCGATATGCCCTCGCCCACCGGCTTGGAACGAACCTGGTTCGCAGACACCTGGTTCGAGACCCCGGTCTACCAACGCTCGGAACTGCCGGCGGCGGCGGAGTTGGCGGGGCCGGCAATCATCCTGGAGGACGCGTGCACCACACTGGTGCCACCGACCTGGACCGCCCGGGTGTCGGGGCACGGGCACCTAGTCGTGAACAGGTCGTGAAGGCCATGTCGAGGCGGCCCGCTGTACGATGAAGGCACACCCCGACCCCGTCCGAAGCGGAACCGGGTATCCGCACACGCGCAGTCCAGTCTTGGAGGTACGGAAACCATGAGAATCCAGGTCATCAACCCGATGGGGGTTGACGTGTACAACCCGATGGTCGAGGAGGCCATCGCGAGAGCTACCGCCCCCGACACGAAGGTCGAGGTCCGCTCGCTGATGGGCACCGGCGTCCCGGCCACCGCCTTCCTTCCGGCCCACTCGCTCCTGATGAATCAGCTGCTCACCCAGGTCGAGACGGCGGAACGGGACGGGTTCGACGCGGTGGTGATCGCCTGCGCCGCCGATCCCGGCGTGGAGGACGCCAAGGACCTGGTGGACATCCCCGTGACCGGACCGATGGAGGCGGCGGTGGCGGCGGGCCGAGCCTTCGGCCGGATGGCGGTCATCTGCCCCCGGATCGAGAGCGGCGAGGGTGAAAACCTTCCGCAGAACGCCAACTGGATCCGCCGCCTGATCCATCGTTATGGCGCCGAGTCCATCTTCGCCGGGGTGATCTCAGCCCCAAGCGGCCATCCACCTGCCGAGGAGGTGAACCGGCTGCTGGCCGAGGATCCGCCGGGGCTGCGGGCCGCCGTCCGGGCCGAGATGGAAGTCTCCGCCACCACAACGGCGCTGGAAGCGGCCAAGCGAGCCTTCCGCGACCTCGATGCGGACGTGCTCTTCTTTGCCTGCACCCTGTGGTCGGGCCTGCTGGGCCCCATCCGCGAACAGGTCCCGGTGCGCGTGCTCGATCCGCTCATCACCCCCGTTCTCTACGCCGAGATGCTGGCCAGGACCGGGAGTAACTGACAAGCAAGACAACCGGCCGCTTCTCGAGCCCCGAGCGTCGTTAATTCGCCGAACGGTTGGAGCGGTCGAGTAACAAACCCAACTAGGGAGGAAAGCAAATGAACAGAACGAGATCGGCTGTCCGGCTCCGCCTGATTGCCGTATTCGCCGCGCTGGCGCTGGTAGTAGCGGCCTGCGGCTCGGACGATGCCGAGCCGGAGAGCGCGCCTGCCACCACAGCCGCACAAGCCACTACGGCCACGACGGCGGCAGCCATGACCGAAGAGGCGCCGGCCGAAGAGACGATGGAAGAGACCGCCGAGGAGGCGCCGGCCGAAGAAACGATGATGGAGGAGCGGGTGCTCACCATCGGAGTTCCCGGCGACATCGAGACTCTCGACCCGTGTTGCGCCAACTTCATCAGGGCCCACGAGGCGCTGCTGATGGTCTACGACGTTCCGGTGATCCACCCCATCGTGGAGCAGAACGGCGCCATGCTCGGAGATGCGGACAACTTGCTGCCCCGCTACTTCGAGTCGTGGGTCGAGCATGACGACGGCCTTACCTTCACCATCAAGGTGCGGGAAGGCATGACGTTCGACGACGGCACTCCGATCACCGCCGAGACCGTTCGGTTCATGATCGACCGCAACCTCAACACCCCCGGCGGTGGCGCGTGGTTGCTCACCAACATCGCCTTCGTGACCAAGCCCCCGACCGTGATCGACGAGTACACCTTGGAGCTGGTGTCGGATCGGCGCAGCCCGATGGTGATGCAGTCCTTCTACATGTCCAGTTCGGCAGCGGTCGATCCCGCCGTGGTGGCGGCCAACGCCACCGATGATGACCCCTGGGCGACCGAGTACATGGCGCGCAACGCCGACAACCCCAGCGGTCCTTACCGCCTGGTCAGCCGGACGCCCGACGAAGAGGTCGTGTTCGAGGCCAGGGACAACTATTGGGGTGGCCGTCCCGCCTACGACAAGATCGTTTGGAAGATCATCCCGTCACCCGCCGAGCGCGTCCAGCTGCTCAGGGCCGGAGTGATCGACCTAGCGGTCGGTCTCGGGACCGAGGAGTTCAACGCACTGGACGGATCCGAGGGCGTGAAGGTCGTCCGGGCGCCTTCCAAGAACATGGCCTACGTGGGCATGAACAACTCGATCGCCCCGTTCGACGACGTGGCGGTCCGCCAGGCGGTCTCCTACGGCGTCAACTATGACGACATCCTCGAGAACGTCTACAAGGGCGACGCCCGCCGCCTCCACGGGGCCATCCCCAACGGCTCGGCGGTCTCGCTGGGCGCCGAGGTCGGATACTTCCAGGACACCGCCAAGGCGCAGGAGCTTCTCGCCTCCAGCAGCTACGACGGAGGCACGGTGACCCTGTCGATCGACTCCGCCAAGGCGGAGCACCAGCTGATCGCGGTCCGTGTCCAGTCGGCGCTGCGCGAGATCGGCATGGACGTCGAGATCGAGACCCTCCAGTCCCCCGTGTTCGCGGAGCGTAAGGTGGGCAAGCAGCTCCAGATGTTCGTGGACGAGTTGCTGGCCTGGATCGATGACCCGAACTACCAGCTGTCCCTGACCCTGGAGTCGGGAGTGTTCGGCAACTACGCCGATTACTCGAACGCCCGGGTCGACGAGATCATCACGGACGGCTGGGCGGAGCAAGACCCCGCCGCCCGTAGAGCGATCTTCGAGGAAGCCCAGAGGCTCATCTCCGAGGATGCTCCGTGGGTCTTCCTGGCGCAGCCGGACTTCAAGTTCGCCATGCGTGAGGATGTGGACGGATTCGTGCTGTACCCGAACGCCATACCTCGCTTCGCCGACCTTTACCCGGCAGGCTGATCGAGGATCAGTTCTAGGAGGGTGCGCGGATACCTGTCCGCGCACCCTCTGAGGACCAGAAAGAGGAACCAACCGAGGAGGGTGCTGAAAAAGATGGGGACGGCTTGGCCCGCGATGCGTCTAGCTGGGGTTTTGTATCCGGCTATAGGGCCAGCTGGACATTTTTCAGTACCCTCCTAGGAGAGGGTATGCACCTCGCCGTCTACGTGCTTCGCCGGCTGGCTTACATGCTGGTGGCGCTATTCGGCGTGTCGCTGGTCGCCTTCGTGGTGACCAGGTTGCTACCCGGTAACCCCGCTTACATGATCGTGGGGGTCATGGCCGACGAGTCCACGGTGATAGCCGTCACCGAGCGGCTCGGCCTCAACCTCCCGATCCACGAGCAGTACTTCCGCTACATCCAGCAGCTGGCGTCCGGCGACCTGGGCGACAGCTGGCGGACCCGCAATCCGGTCACTACCGACATCGGGGCCCGCTGGCCGGCCACCATCGAGCTCGGCAGCGCGGCCCTGATCCTCGCTCTGGCCTGGTCGGTCCCCTTGGGGATCGTCTCGGCGTTGCGGAGGCGTTCCTTCTCAGATCGCCTGGCCAACGCATTGTCGGGCTTCGGAGTGTCGATACCCGAGTTCTTCCTCGGCATGATCCTCCTGCTGGTGTTCTTCGCGACGCTGGAGTGGGCGCCCCCCGCGCTCGGACGGACGCTGGGGGACGTCCCGCCCCACACGACCGGTTTCTACACGGTCGACGCCATCCTGGCCGGGGACTGGGAGGCGTTCAAAGCAGCCGCAGTGCAGATGATCCTGCCCGCGGTGACGCTGGCGGTGACGGTGGGAGCGCCCATGGTGCGGGTCACCCGCGGGTTCATGCGCGAGACGATGGCCTCGCATCACATCCGATCCGCCCGGGCGCTAGGGGTGCCAGAGCGATCGATCGTGCTCCGCCACGCACTCCCCAACGTGCTGCTTCCCGTCTCCACGATGGGGGCGATCATGTACGGCTACCTGCTGGGCGGGACGGTGCTCGTCGAATTCGTGTTCGCCCGACCCGGCATCGGCAAGTACGCCATCGACTCCATCAGCGAGTCCGACTTCGCCCCGGTGCTGGCCGCCGTCCTGTTGAGCGCCCTCTCATACCTGGTGGTGTACCTGATCATGGACATCCTGCACTTCGTGATCGACCCGAGGACCAGGACATGACCGCCCGGGCATTGCCGGACCGCAGGACGCCCACGCGCGGTCGGTCCGGGAGGTTGGTGCGCAAGGTGTTCCGGACGCCGGCCTATCTCTCCATGGCGATCATCGTGCTGGTAGCGCTCGTCGGACCCTTCCTCGTCAGGGACCCGCTGGGCTTCCTGGGCGGCACGCTGACCGCCCCTTCGGCCGAGTTCTGGTTCGGGACCGACCAGTTCGGCAGGGATATCTTCGCCCGGGTGGTTCATGCCGCTCGCCTCGACCTCTGGGTAGGCCTGATCGCGGCTGCGCTGGCGGTGGTCGTCGGGATGCCTCTAGGAGCCCTGGGCGCCTACCGGGGAGGCGCCTTCGACGCGCTGCTGCTGCGGGTCTCGGAGTCGTTCCAAGCCTTCCCCACGCTGTTGCTGGCCCTCGGGATCGTGGCCGCCCTGGGCCCCAGCATTCCCATCCTGATCATGGTCATCGCGATGGTGAACGTCCCCGTCTATCTTCGCCTCACCCGGAGCGCAGTGAAACCCCTGGTCGACTCCGACTTCGTGCTGGCGGCGCGGTGCGCGGGCAAGAGCCAGGCCACCATCCTGCGGCGCCACATCCTGCCCAACGTGTCGGAGATCGTGTTCGCGCAGTTCTCGGTGAACGTGGCGTGGGCGATCCAGATCCTGGCTGCGCTCAGTTTCGTCGGTCTCGGCGTCAAGCTCCCCACCGCCGAATGGGGCGCCATGGTGCGGGACGGCATCGACTACATGTACTACGGGCAGTGGTGGATTTCTCTCTTCCCGGGGCTGGCCATCCTGGCCACCGTCCTGACCCTCAACCACCTGTCCGACGAGATCAGGCACGGGCAACGCGACTCGATCGGGAACCGATGACCGGTAGCCCCGCCTCCCCGACAACGGAGGCGCCTCCGCTCCTCGACATCGAGAACCTCGCGGTCGGGTTCCGCACCGGCACGGAGGACGCTTCCATGCCACTTCAGGGCGTGAACCTGCGGGTGCCGCGCTCCAGCCGCATGTCGCTGGTCGGGGAGTCCGGATCCGGCAAGAGCCTCACCGCGGCCGCAGTCATCGGGATGCTCCCGGAGGGGGCGGAAATCCTGAGAGGATCGATCCGGCTGGACGGCGAGGAACTGCTCGGCGCTTCGAAGCAGCGCTTGCGTGATCTGCGCGGCCCCCAGATCGCCATCATGTTCCAGAACCCCAGAGCCTCTCTCAACCCGGTCCTGACCGTCGGAGGCCAGATCGCAGAGGTCATCCGCACCCACTCCGACGCCGGGCGACGCGACAGCCATCTCCGAGCCATCGACCTGCTCGACCAGATGGGAGTTCCCGACGCCCGCCGGCGAGCCGGCGACTACGTACACCAGTACTCGGGAGGGATGGCCCAGCGGGCGGCCCTCGCCATGGCACTCTCCTGCCAACCGGACCTCCTCATCGCCGACGAGCCCACCACCGGGCTCGACGCCACTCTCCAGCAACAGGTTCTCGAGCTGGTGGTGGAGCAGGTATCGGACCGCGGCGCCTCGCTGCTGCTGATCACCCACGACATCGCCATCGCCCGCCAGACCTGCGAACGCACCGCGGTGATGTACGCGGGGAGGGTCATGGAGAGCGGACCGACGGCGTCGGTGACCGCCTCCCCCGCCAATCCCTACACCAAGGCACTGCTGCGGGCCTTCGCCACCGTGGACGAGGGACGGATGTACGCCATCCCTGGGACCGTTCCCACCCTCCTGGGCCCGCTCGCCGAGTGCCCCTTCGCCGACCGCTGCCCGGACGCCGCCGAGGAGTGCCGTGACGGAGTGCCGGAGCTCCGGACAATCGCAGACCGGGAGGTGGCATGCGTGAAGGCGTGACGTCCCCCCTCCTAGAAGTCCGTGACCTGGTCAAGGACTACATATCCCGCGACGCCAAGCTCCGCCAGCGGGTGGTGAGAGCGGTGGACGGCGTCAGCTTCGAGGTCTGGCCGTCCGAGACCTTCGCCATCGTCGGCGAGTCGGGATCGGGCAAGTCGACGGTGGGCAGGGTGATCCTCAAGCTGACCGACGCCACCGAGGGTCACGTGTCGCTGCTGGGCGAGGACATCCTGGATCTGGGCGAGAAGCATTTCCGGCCCATGCGGACGAACCTGCAGATGGTGTTCCAGGATCCGCTGGCGGCCTTCGACCCGAGGGCGACGATCCGGTCCAGCCTCCGCGAGTTCGCCGAGTTCGGAGGGGAGCGCACGCCCGCCCAGCAGGACCAGGCCATCGAAGACGCCATCCGCAACGTCGGCCTGTCTCCCGAGATCGCCGACCGGCGCCCGGCCGAGGTCAGCGGAGGCCAGCTGCAGAGGTTGAGCGTCGCCCGCTCCCTGCTGGTCGAACCCCGGTTGCTGTTCCTGGACGAACCCACCTCCTCCCTGGACGTGTCCATCCGGGGCCAGATCGTCAACCTGCTCACCGGTCTCCAGGAGACCGCACAACTGGCCTACCTGCTGGTGGCCCACGACCTCCGGGTGGTGTACGCCATGGCCCACCGCGTGGCGGTGATGTACCTCGGTCAGTTCGTCGAGATCGGCACCCGGGATCAGGTCTACCGCCAAGCCGCCCACCCCTACACCCGCGGCCTGCTGGAAGCCGCCCAGCTCGAGGAACCGGGCCACATGGGGGAGCCGGTACGCCTGTCCGGCGAGATCAGCACCGACCACCTGGGCTCGCCCGGATGCCGCCTGATGCCGAGATGTCCGTTCTCGGAGTCGAAGTGCGCCGAGCCCCAGCCGCTGCGGGAGACCCGTACCGGTCAGATGGTCCGGTGCTGGAAGGCTGTCGAAGCGCCCGTTTCCATAGGATTACCCGAGCCGCCCTCACCGGGCGATAGGAGTTAGCAACATGTACGTAGACCCGGTCACCGTCGAGGTGATCCGTAACGCCTTCATCTCGATCGCGTCCCAGATGAACAACAACCTGGCCCGCTCCGCCTACACCCCCATCATCTACGAGATGAAGGACTGCTCGGTCGGCCTCTTCGACGCCCGCGGGAACCTGCTCGGACAGGCTCCCGGGTTGCCCATCTTCCTCGGGAGTCTGGAAGCCGCCATCGACGTCACTCTCGAGCACATGGGCGGCCCGGAGAGCTGCCGGCCCGGTGATGTCTACGCGGTCAATGACAGCTACATGGTCGGCAGCCACCTCAACGACGTCAACGTGATCTCGCCCATCTTCCACAGCGGGGAACTGGTCGGGTTCGGCGCCACCAAGGCCCACTGGCTGGACATCGGCGCCAAGGATCCCGGCCAGGCGATGGACTCCACCTCCATCTACCAGGAGGGCTACCGGATCGCGCCCGTCCACCTCTACCGGGAAGGCAAGCCCGAACGGGGGATGCTCGACTTCCTGACCCGCAACAGCCGCCTTCCCCGCTCGATCTGGGGTGACATGCACGCCCAGATCGCCGCCTGCCGGACCGGCGAGCGCGGGCTTGCCGAGCTGATCGACCGCTTCGGGCTGGACACCGTGACCGCCGCCGCCGAGGTCATCTTCGACCAGTGCGAACGCCTCGATCGCGAGGCGGTGGCATCCATCTCTGACGGGGTGTACGAGACCGACGGCGAGATGGACAGCTGGGGACCGGGCGGTGATCCCGTGTACGTCAAGGTGGTGGTGACGGTGGAGGGCGAGGAGATCAGGGTCGACCTGGACGGGTCGGCGCCGATGACTCCCGGTTGCATGAACTGCGGACTGGCCCAGACCGAGGCGGCGGCCAATCTGGCCTTCAAGATGCTGATCAACTCCGACGTCCCGGTCACAGCAGGCACTTTCCGCAACCTCACGCTGAGCGCACCGGAGGCTTCCGTGTTCGACGCCCGGGAGCCGGCCGCCTGCCAGTACTACTACCCCCACCTCGGGATGATGATCGACCTGTTCATCCGGGCGCTGGCACCGGCGGTCCCCGAACGGGTGGTGGCCGGCCAGGCCGCCGACCCGATGAACGTCCTGTTCAGCGGCCCCAACCCCCGGACCGGCGAGGACTTCGTGGTGGGAGAGGCCACCGCGGTCGGCTGGGGCGCCTACCAGGGCGGCGACGGCACCAATGGGCTCATCAACTACGGCGGCGGCGACCTCAAGAACATCCCGGTGGAGGTCATGGAGTCCCGCTACCCGATCCGGGTCCACCAGTACTCGGTCTGGCCCGATTCGGGCGGCCGGGGCAGGTGGCGCGGCGGCCTGGGAGTGCTGCGGGACTACGAGGTGCTAGCCGACGACATAACCGTGTCGACCTGGTTCGAGCGCACCAGAACGCCCGCCTGGGGATTGTTCGGCGGCGAGGACGGCGCAGCCACCGACGTGACGCTGACCGTGGAAGGGGAGACGGTCCCGCTACTCAAGGCCAACCAGAGACCGGCGCCGAAGGGATCGCGGCTCCATGTCGCCACCGGCGGAGGTGGGGGCTACGGCGTCCCGGAGGAGCGGGATCCCGAGTTGGCCGCCCAGGACGCGATCGACGGCTACTCGACCGGATAATGTCCGACATCCACGCCCCGACCCCCCCTCTCCGGATCCGGGGCGTTTCCTGGCTCGACACCGCCGCCGGCGAGTCACAGACGCGTGACCTGTTTATCCGGGACGGCGCCATCCTGGCCGAGGACAGCAGCGCGGGTAGAACCGTGGACGGGTCGGGCCTGCATGCCATGTTCGGCCTGTGGGATTGCCATGCCCACGCCGGCGGGCTCATGTACGACCCGGACGCCACCGGCTACTTCGAGGCGGCTCCCGACCGGACGATCAGAGCCGGGGAGAACTTCCGCCAGGCGGCGGAGATGGGCGTAACCGGGGTGCGGTGCGTGGACGAGGCCGATGATCTTGACCTGGCCTGGGGCCGGGCCTACGCCGCCGGCACCACCCTCGGACCCCGGGTGACCGGGGCCGGGCGGGGCGTCCGGACCACGGGCGGCCACGGTACCGCCTTTCCCCGGGTCTACACCCAGATGGGCGCTGAGTTGGTGGTCGACGGCCCGGATGCGATGGCCCGGGCGGTCCGGCGCCAGGTTGAGCGGGGCGCCCAGTGGATCAAGATCATGCTGACCGGCGGCCTGTACAGCCCCTTCGAAGCGGCCGACGAGGGCCAGTTCACCGACGCCGAGTTGGCAACCCTGATGGAGGTGGCCAACCAGCGCCACATACCGATGGCGGCCCACTGCGGGGGCAACGAACCCGCCATCGCCTTCTCGGAGTTGGGCGGGCGCTCGATCGAGCACGGCTACATGCTCGACGAACAGGCCGCGGCGGTGATGGCCCGGAACGGCACGTGGCTGGTGCCCACCATCGGCGTTACCCACGACCAGGAGTACATCCAGAGCCAGGGCTGGCCGGAGCACGCCGCCAACCGGTCCCGGGAGCTGATGCCGGTCCACGCCGCCGCCCTCCAGGCGTGCATCGAGGCGGGTGTCCAGGTTGCCGTCGGCGCCGACCTGAACCCGATCGGGCCACGCTTCCACCGGGAGCTCGAGATGCTGGAGAGGGCCGGGATGGACAGGCGGTCGGTCCTGCACGCCGCCTCGGTGGGCGGCCGGTCGCTCAACGGCTTCGGTGACTGCTCGACTCCCGACCCCGGTGCGGTAGCCGACCTGATCCTGGTCGAGGAGAACCCGATGTCGTCGCTGGAGACGCTACGGAGACCCGTTCTCGTGGTCACCCATGGCCGCGTGGTCTACAGGCGCTGACTCCAAGGATCCTCCAGTTCGGAGCCGGCCGGCCGCGTTGCAGCTCGCGTCACTCCCGCCACCGGCTCGCCGGGGGTGATACACTCAGCCCGAAGACAGCGCCGATTTGATCAGTCAGCTTGCGGGCGCTCTAGAAGACCAGCTAAAGCGACCGGGCACTTCCACAGGAAGAGCTCATGGGGCCGCAGAAGCTGGGTGGCCCCTTTCTCGTGAAGGAGCCCTTCAGGGCACCGGCATCCTGGCGGAAACGGAGGAAGCCGTGTCCTCATCGAACCCTGCTGCCAGCACATCGCCCGATCGATTGCTCTCCGAGACGGGAATCCTGGTAGCTGACGGAGGCATGGGCACCAGCCTGTTCGCGTTAGGAATGCCGGCCGGCGCCTGTCCCGAGCTGCTGAACGTAGAGTGTCCGGAGATGGTGATCGAGGCACACTCGGGCTTCCTTGATGCGGGATGCGACATCGTCCTCACCAACACGTTCGGGGCCAACCGGCGACGGCTCACCCTGCACGGACTCCAGGACCGGGTTGCCGAACTCAACATGGCGGCCGCGGCGCTGCTCCGGCGGCTGGCCGGCCGTCTCGGACGACCCGTCGCGGTAGCAGGGAGCGTCGGGCCCACAGGTGACCTGCTGGCACCCCTCGGACCACTGGAGCACGGCGCTGCCGTCGACGTCTTTGCGGAGCAGATCGACGCTCTCGTGCGGGGTGGCGTCGACGTGGTCTGGATAGAGACCATGTCTAGCCGGGAGGAACTGGAAGCGGCGTACGAGGCGGCCCTATTGTTCCAGACGCCGGTCGTGGCCACGATGAGCTTCGACACCCACGGACGGACCATGATGGGCTTTCGTCCCGAGCAGTTGGCCGCCTGGAGCCGCGCTCAGGCCGTCCTCCCGGCGGCGGTCGGGGCCAACTGCGGCGTGGGAGCCGGCGACGTGGTGCTTGCCGTGAGCGAGTTGGCCGACGCAGACCCGGGAACGGCCATCGTGGCCAAGGCCAACTGCGGCCTGCCCGCCTACACCGAGGGACACCTGGCCTATCCCCATGGTCCCGAGATCATGCCCACCTACGTCGATCTGGCGATCAGGGCAGGGGCGCGGCTGATCGGCGCATGCTGCGGGAGCAGGCCCGGACACATAGCCGCCATCAGGGAGGCGGTCGATTGCGCGCGTTCCACCCGGGGGGTCACCCGCGAGGAGATCGCTCGCCGCCTACCCCACGCACCGCGCCCATCCCGTCCCACCACGCCCCATCGCGAGCGCCGCCGACGGGTCACCAGGACCTGAACCGGCCGACGGGCCCGGCCCGGGTTGGAAGAGGACGCCGACCAAGACGATCGCCGCACGGCAGGTCGGCCATCCTGGGCAAGTCACGGGCGCGACCGCTTGACTGTCTCGTCAAGATCCGCCCGGAGGGCAGTGTGGGCATGGGTCCGGCGCTCGAACTAGATGCGCCTTGAGCCGGGATGGGTCATCGTGTTGATGGTCATTGAAAATCCCCGGAGTTGATCACTGAAATTCCCCACCCCC
>JAPPGV010000157.1 GCA_028821235.1 bacterium | reverse complement strand
GGGCCACCGTCTCCTCGCTGCCGGACCTGACAGTCAGCAGCTTGGAGAGGACCCCCCTCAGCGTCTGGTATTTGGGGTCACAGGGTGGGGATGCTCCTACGGTTGTCAAGTCGGTGACGGGGCCGCCTCGTGGGTGTGGAGCCACCTCTGGTATCGGGTAGCGAGTTGGTGGTTGTGGTCACGGCCTAGCTCGAGTTCTGAGATACGGGCGGTGTGGGTTCGGAGGGCTCGGGCGGCCTGGGTGATGGTGACGCCGGCATGTTGGCGGCGGGTGCGCAGTTGGGCGCAGTTCGGGGTTGGTGGCGGGTTAGTGATGAGCCGGTAGATCTCGCGGGCGATGTGCCGCTTGAGACAGCGGATGATCTCCTTTCGGTTCTTCCCCTCACCCTGGCGTCTGGTCACATATTCTTTGGTGGCAGCGTCGGTGCGCATTCTGGTGGTAGCGATCCGCCACAAAGCGTTGTTGGCTTGGCGGTTGCCGCCCCGGTTGAGACGATGCCGGATGGTCTGTCCCGACGACGCCTGGACGGGGCTGACACCACACAGCGCCGCGAAGGACCGTTCCGATTTCATCCGCCCGGGGTTGTCGCCGGCGGCGACCAGCAGCACCGAAGCGGTGTCAGGGCCCACACCGTTGGCGGCCAACAGGGCCGGGTTCGCCTTAGCGCAGAGACGACGGATCTCGACATCGAGTTCGCCGATCTCAGCGTCGAGGGCCTGGTATCGACGGGCCAAGTGCCGCAGCGCCCTCTTCGCATACGCGGCCGTGGTCTGTGCTTCACCAGGACGCCAGCGGGCACAAACCCGGACCTGTGCTCGGAGCCCCAGGCCCCTGAGCCGACATTTGACCTGCTCAGGGGCACCAACGATCACAGAATGGATCTGGTTCGCCGCCTGTGTGCGGGCCTTGGCTGCGGAGCGGCGGGCCACCAACAGCATCCGGAGGCACTCAACCGGCCCATCACCCGACTTCGGAACCGCAACTGCATCCCCGCTAGCAGCCGCCCGAGCTGCTCCCTCGGCGTCCACGCTGTCAGACTTGCCACCTCGCTGGCGGCGCAGCTGACGGTTGGGGCGGTTCACCTCCACCACCTCGATCCCGGCTGCGGTCAGATAACGGGCGAGGCCAGCGCCGTAGCTGCCGGTCCCTTCCACCCCGACCCGAACCAGCCGACCCGCCGAGCCGAACCAGGCGACCATACGCTGATACCCAGCTCCATCCGCTGGGAACGACTCCGACCCCAACAGGCGACCAGCGCCATCCACCACCGCCGCAACGTGGGTGTCACGATGGGTGTCAACCCCACCGAAAACATCAACCCGATCCTCCGACACGACCCACCTCCCCGTGGACTACCGTTACTACCTAGAAGGGTTCCGGCCAAAAGCAGCGGACAATACACTCAGGGTGCTGACAAGCTAAGGCTCCTACAAGGTCACATCCGCTTCGAGCCGCAACCCCGCCCCCGGACCGGGGGGACAGGCCGACAGATCCCCACAAAGGCACTCCACGCCAAATTTCACTAGGGTCAGACCCGCCCCCCGGTCCACGGGGCCACCCGCATCATCGCAGTGGCCACCTAAGAAACGGGGCACCCTCCACTATGAGTGAAATTCACTGATCGAGACCGGGGAATCTCGACGATCGTCAACAACCAGAACCGGGGCCGGCGATGAGCAGAGACACCGTCTACCAACAGCTCCGGGGCCATTTGGCCTACCTCAAACTGGCGGCAGCTGCCGAGGCCCTCCCCAACCACCTCGAAGCCGCCCACCAGACCAACACCAGCCATACCGAGTTTCTCGAGGGCCTACTTCGGGTCGAGGTCGAAGCCACCGAGACCCGACGCTGGAACGGCCGGATGCGGTTCGCGAACTTCCCAACCGCCTGGCAACTCGAAGACTTCGACTTCGCCGCCCAGCCCAGCGTCGATGAGAAACTCGTCCGAGAGCTCGCCACAGGCGCGTATCTGGCTGACGCGACCAACGTGTTGTTCATCGGCCCGCCAGGTGTCGGCAAAACCATGCTGGCAGTCATCCTGGGCCGGGCAGCGGTCGACACCGGCCATCGGGTTTACTACACCACCGCCGCTGACCTGGCAGCCCGCTGCCGCAAAGCCGCCCTCGAAGGCCGCTGGGCCCCAACCATGCGGTTCTTCTCCGGCCCCACAGTGCTCATAATCGATGAACTGGGCTATCTGCCCATGCCTGCAGAAGACGCCGCTTCGCTGTTCCAGGTCATCTCCCGCCGCTACCAGAAGGGCTCAATAATCCTGACCACCAACCGCAGCGTCGCCGCCTGGGGAGACATCTTCTCCGACACCACCATCGCCGCTGCCATGTTGGACCGGCTACTCCACCGAAGCGTCGTCTTCACCATCTCCGGAGACAGCTACCGGCTACGCGCCTACCAGGCCCAAGCACGGAAACAGCGACCGAAAGGAGCCGCGAACTAGACTCACCCACACACCCGGGGTGAGGAAATCCGCTGACCAACTCTGGGGATGCTCCTATCGTTGTCAAATCGGGGCCGGGGCCGCCGTGTGGGTGTGGAGCCAGGTGTGGTATCGGGTGGCGAGTTGGTGGTTGTGGGTGCGGCCGAGTTCGAGTTCGGAGATACGGGCCGGGCGGGTTCCGAGAGCTTGGGCGGCTTGGCTGACGGTGATGCCGGCGTGTTGGCGTCGGCTGCGTAGCCGGGCGTAGTTCGGGGTTGGTGGCGGGTTAGTGATGAGCCGGTAGATCTCTCGGGCGATGTGCCGTTTCAGGCAGCGGATGATCTCCCGCTGATTCTTGCCTTCGGCTTCTCGTTTGGTCACATAGGCTTGGGTGCGGGCGTCGTTGCGCATCCGGGTGGTCGCGATCCGCCACAAAGCGTTGTTGGCTTTGCGGTTACCGCCCCGGTTGAGACGATGCCGGACCCTTTGTCCGGATGATGCTTGGATCGGGCTGGCTCCGCATAGCGCAGCGAACGACGCTTCTGTGCCCATTCGCTCCGGGTTGTCCCCGGCCGCGACCAGCAGCACCGAAGCGGTGTCAGGGCCCACACCTTCTGCAGCTAACAACGCCGGGTTTGCCTCGGCGCAGAGACGGCGGATGTCTTCGTCGAGTTGGGCTATTTCTGTGTCGAGGGTCTGGTATCGGCGGGCCAGGCGCCGCAGGGCACGCTTGGCGTAGGTGGTGGTCGTGTGGTCTGTGCCAGGTCGGAAAGCGGCGCAGACCCGAACCCGGGCTCGGGTATTGAGGTCCTTTAGCTGACGTTTCACCTGCTCAGGAGCGGTAACGGCCAGAGAGTGGATTTGGTTGGCGGCCTGGGTGCGGGCCTTGGTAGCGGAACGGCGGACCACCCGGAGCATCCGTATGCACTCAACCGGCCCATCAGCGGACTTGGGAACCGCTCTAGTGTGGCCCGAGGCAGCCGCCCGAGCTGCCGCCTCGGCGTCTACGCTGTCCGACTTCCCGCCTCGCTGGCGGCGGAGTTGACGGTTTGGACGATTCACCTCCACCACCTCGATGCCCGCCGCAGCCAGATGCCGGGCCAGGCCAGCACCGTAACTACCACATCCTTCTACCCCGACCCGGACCAACTCGCCCTCGGCTCGCATCCAGGCGACCAACCGCCGATACCCGCCAGGGTCGGCCGCGAACGGCTCGGAGCCGACCACCCGGCCGACACCGTCCACCACCGCTGCCACATGGGTATCCCGATGGGTGTCAACCCCACCCCAGACTTCGATCCCCGTTCCTGACACGACCTACCTCCCAATGGACTACGTTCTTGCTTCAAAGAGGGTTTCGGGCCAAAGCGGCGGACAGAACACTCAAGGTGCGGACCTTCCACAAGGCTCCTACCAGGTCACATCCGCTTCCAACCAGAACCCCGCCCCCGGACCGGGGGGACAGGCCGACAGATCCCCACCAAGGCAACGCAACCACGCGCCGGATTTCAGTTGGGTCAGACCCGCCCCCCGGTCCCCGGGGGGCCACCCGTCATACTCGCAGCGGCCCCACCAAACAGGGCACCTCCAGTATGAGTGAATTTCAAGTGATGGCGATCAGGGTGGTCGAGGGCGTAGTTGTATGCCTCCTTTTGAAGCCGT
>JAPPGV010000156.1 GCA_028821235.1 bacterium | reverse complement strand
CTACCAGGTATAACACAACAATCTAGGCGGAGGGAGTGGGATTCGAACCCACGAGACCCGTCGCCGGGCCCATCGGTTTTCAAGACCGACGCCTTCGTCCGCTCGGCCATCCCTCCGTGCCATATCGTAGGTTCCTCGGCCCGCCTTCGGACGCGTCGCGAATGACACCACCCAACCGAAGGTAGTGTCAGGGGCCTATGGACATCGACCAGGCCCGTGACTTCATCGAGGCGAACCAGCGCGGCATCCTGCTCACCCACCGCTCGGATGGCGGACCGCAGATGTCACCGATCGTGGCCGGAGTCGACTCCGACGGTTACGTGGTCGTATCGAGCAGGGAGACCGCCTACAAGGTCAAGAACCTGAGACGGGATCCGAGGGCGTCCGTGTGCATGTTCACGGATGGCTTCTACGGCGGGTGGGTACAGATCGACGGGGTAGCCGAGATCGTCAGCCTGCCCGAGGCGATGGACGCCCTGATCGACTACTACCGGCTGCTCTCGGGCGAGCACCCCGACTGGGACGACTACCGCGCCGCCATGCGCGAGGAGCGCCGCGTCCTCATCCGGATATCCCCCGACCGAGCCGGTCCGACCAGATCCGGCTAGCCGTACGGGCTCGAAATCCCGCCCGGCCCGACCGCGGCGCGTATAGCCTGGCGGTTCAACACCACGCGTGAAGGTGACGAGTGTCGGGCCTCACTGTCGAGCAACTCGAGCAGTTCGACCAGGACGGGTACCTCGTCGTCGAGGGCGTCCTCGGCGAGGCGGAACTGGCGGCGATCGAGCAGGAGTACCGGAAGATACTCGACCGGGTCACCGCCGGCCTCGTGTCCCAGGGACAGATCCCGCCGCCGAGTGGAACGAACTTCTCCGAGCGCTACATCGAGGCGATGCAGCACATCGACGACATGTACACGCTCTACCAGCACCTCGACATCTGCCTACCGATGGTCAAGGAGCTCGACCACAGCCACACCATGAACACCGGATCCGCCGTGTTCCACCTCCTCACCAACCCTCGCCTGCTCGACATCGCCGAATCGGTCATCGGGCCCGAGATCTACTCCAACCCGGTCCAGCACACCCGGATCAAGCCACCTGCCCGCTACCTTCCGACCGCCGTGACCGACTCCAACATCGCCGCTACGACATGGCACCAGGACAACGGGGTTATCAACCCCGAGGCCGACGACACCGACATGCTCACCGTCTGGGTCGCCGTCACCGACGCCACCGTCGAGAACGGATGCCTGATCGTGGAGCGCGGCAGCCACCGGGAGGAGCTGACCATGCACTGCCCCGGAACCGCCGCCTCCGCCACCACGTACATTCCCGAGGCGATCATCGACCGGGCTCGGGTGGTTCCCCTGGAGGTGGGAGCTGGAGGGGTGGTGTTGCTCCACAAGCTGACCGAGCACGCCTCGCTGGACAATCACGGCGATGCCATCCGCTGGAGCTTCGACCTCCGCTACCAACCGATCGGCCAGCCCACCGGCCGGTCGGTCTTCCCCGGATTCATAGCCCGCAGCGAGGCCCACCCCGAACAGGTCCTCACCGATCCCGCCGAGTGGGCGGACCTGTGGTGGCAGGCCCGGGACCGCATCGTCAGCGGGGAGGTCCCGTGGCAGTTCAACACCAGATGGGACGCCAACGCCCGCCTGCCGATCTGCGCCTGAGTCGCTCCATCTAGTCCTACGCTGCAAGCGCAGGCCACCCGATCGGGTGGCATCAGGGGTCTTGTCTTAGAACAGACTCGTAGCCCTGCCCAGCACCCTAGGAAGTATGGCTGTGTAATTTCGTTAGAGTTATTCGACCCTACGGGTCCAGTAGGCACGTGGGTCCTTTGCCGAATGTCCCACCCACTCGACCAACCCCTCCGTTTCGAGCGCCCGAAGATGCCGGAGCACCGTGGGGCGCGCCTGGCGGGTGATGCGCATCGTGTCGCCGGTGCTGAGGCGGCCTGCCTCATTGATGGCGCGCAGCACATCCCGGGCCCCGCGCGGCAGCCGCTCTTCGAGTTCTCGGTCCGCCGGTCGGTAAGAAAGTTGGAGACGCACGCTGCCCGCTGTCTGCGTGTACAGGGGGTCTGAGAGCCCGGCCAGGTGCATTTCATCGAATATTCGCCGGATGCCCTCGCCCAATTCCTGGCCGAAGCGAAGGTCGGCGCAGACACGTGTGACTCTGGGGTTACGGGCGAACCGGGTGATGTCACGAGGCCGGTCCAGACTTACGATGCCCGGAAACCGTCCGGGGCTCTCGATCTCGACCCGGTCGTCGAGTATCTCGACTCGGATGTGGTCGCCCCCAATGTTGTATGACCGATGCACAACCGCGTTGACGAGACCCTCGATCCAGGCGTCTTCGGGAACCAGCATGACCTGCTCGAAGCGGCCCCGGACGAGAGCTCGGCGGGTGGGCATGTGGTCGAAGATGACCTGGCGAGCAAGGGCAAGTTGGTGGGGTATGGATCCTTCGACAACGATATCATCTATTAGGCGCTGGCGAACTCCGGTGCCACGCTCGGTGCCCTGGTACCGCAGTACGCGGACGCGGGCCTCGGGGAACCATCGCTGGGGATTCGTTCCGAATAGCAGCACGGCGGCCGTAGTGATTTCCCCGCCACTGGTTATGAGATTGCGAGCCTTGAGCAGCCGCAGCGGATCCGGGTGGGCAGTGGCTCCGGCGTAATCCGCGAGAAGGTCCGTATCGAGATCGTCGAAGCCGGCATCCGTCACGGGCGTCAATTCATATGAGGCCTGGCCCTTGTCGTAGATGAGGTTCTGGCGCTGGAAAAAGTCGAGCCTACGGGTCTCGTCACCCACGCGCAGAAACACCCGATCGCGATGGTCTGCGTGGACCTGTTCGGAGGAAGCTACAGCGACAACCAGCAGCCGGTCCGCCTTGCCGGCAGCGTTGCGGCACTCTACGAGCCTGGTCTCGCATCGAACTGCGGGACGGGTGAAGTCGAAAGCAGCCTGCTGTAGAGCAGATAGGTGCTCCGGTCCGGTGGAGTCGATCCCCTCTACCCGGCCTTCGGACAACCCCACGACGACAGCGCCACCTTCAGCGTTGGCGAATCCGACCAGCGTCTCGGCCAGCTTCCAGGGTTTGACTCGGGCACTCTTGCGGTCGAACCATTGGTCCTCGGCCAGACCTAGCAGCGCGTCACCGCGCCTGTCGGACGACTGGGCTAGCGCCTGATCCATCGTGGCTGTATACACACCGCTACTCTAACATTGTTAGAGTAGAGATGGGTAGGCCCTTGCGCGACTTGTGCGAGCCGTCTTGGGCGGTTGGTATCGTGTGCAGCGAAAACCCCGGTCTGGTGGCTTCGGCCACCCCCGGGGTTAAGCAATTGGCGGTGGCGCCGTTTGGCGGAGGGAGTGACCGCCGTTTGTTGGTGTCAGGTGGTTCTTGGGTGTTCCTCGGGTGTTGTGTATGGCCTGGTGGTGGGGTGTTTGTTTGGTTCTTGACGTTTCCTGGGGTATCGTCTAATCCCACCGTTAAAGTGATAACTGAAGGTGATAACCAGAATCGGGGAGGAGGCGGCGGGTGAAGCGTCCACGGATCTTATCAGCCGCGTTTGTGCGTACCGTCACCGAAGCGGGCCGTTACGGCGACGGACGCGGCGGTTATGGGCTGAGTTTGTTGGTGAAACCAACGGCGAACGGGCGCCTGTCGAAGACGTGGAGCCAGAGGGTCCGTTTCGGTGGGCGGGTCACCAACATCGGTCTGGGCGCGTATCCGATCGTGTCTTTGGCCGAAGCCCGCCAAAAAGCCCTGAAGAACCGGCGGGTCATTGAGGCGGGCGTCGACCCCCGTGGCAGCCGGGTGCCTTGCTTTTCGGACGCGGCTGAAGAAGTGATCGCTATCCACGCGGCCGGGTGGAAGGCGGGCGGTAAGTCAGAGGCGCAGTGGAGGTCGTCGCTTACCACGTATGTGTATCCGCGTCTTGGACGGCTGCGGGTGGATCGGATCACGACCGCGGATGTGATGGCTTGTCTGTTACCGATTTGGCATACCCGCCCTGAGACGGCGAGGCGGGTTCGGCAGCGGATCGGCGCGGTGATGCGTTGGGCCATCGCCCAGAGCTATCGGACAGACAACCCCGCGGGGGACGCTATCACCGCCGCGTTGCCATCCAACATGGGACGGCGCCAACACCACCGGGCGCTGCCACATGCCGATGTGGCGGCGAGTGTCGCCACCATCCGGGCTTCTGGGGCGTATCCGACGACGGTGTTGGCGTTCGAGTTCCTAGTGCTCACAGCCTGCCGCTCAGGCGAAGTACGCGGCGCCCGATGGGACGAAATCAACCTGGACGCGGCGACGTGGACGATCCCGCCTGCCAGGATGAAAACCGGCCGCCAACACCGTGTGCCGCTCCCCACCCGCGCCCTCGAACTACTGGCAGAAGCCAAGCAGTACCGGGACCGAAGTGGGCTGGTGTTCCCCTCGGCCACAGGACGGGAGTTGTCCGACGCCACCCTGCCCAAACTGTTGCGGGAACATGACATCCCCGCAGTGCCCCACGGTTATCGGTCCAGTTTCCGGGACTGGGCAGCCGAACTGACCGACACACCCCGCCAGATATGCGAACTCGCCCTGGCGCATGTCAACAGCGACCGGGTCGAAGCCGCCTACCAACGGAGCGATCTTTTCGACCGGCGCCGCCAACTCATGGCAGACTGGGCCGCCTACCTCGACAATCCGACGCGGGGTTGACCCGCTGTGGGCTCGGCCGACTGTTAGGGCTCGAGGACGGGGGGCAGGGATAGCGGTCGGGTGTCATGGCGACTGGGTGCTGCGGTGGCTGTGCGGGCAAAATGAGGGCTTTTGACGGTTCTGAGGTCGAAGTTGAATCGACCGGGGATGGTCGCGGTGCTGGAATTGTGGGTTCGGAACCGTCTGGTCGGAGCTTAGGATCCCCGAATGGCGGCCCGGTTGGTGATCGTGGTTGGTCTTGTTGTGGCCTTGGTGGTCGCGGCTGTGATCGCCATCAGCCGCCCTAACACCCCTGCGTGGGGACCGGACATGTCTGGTGATGACGTCTGCGGCGTGTCGGAGCGGTTCGTGGTCGTGTCCGACTACATCGGCTGTACTTGGGGTGGGACGATTCCACGATCGGGTGGTGGTTCTACCTACGGCATCGACGAGAGGGGCCGTAGCGTGGTCTATTGGTCGACGGGGTATGGATCGTGGTGGGAGAGACTGAGATGTGGGGTCGGGGCCGGGTCGTGTCCCCTGTGGGTTGGGGAGTTGACCCCGAAAGAAGTCGCCGAAGCCAGAAGGTACTTCGGGCTGGCCGGCGGCTAGAGGCCTTCGCATTGAGCGTCGCCGCTCGACACGTCGATAATCTGTCGGTACATGGAGTACCGGCGACGTTCACTTTCCAGGTCACCTCGGATCGACTAGGCGCGCGGCCCGTACCCGGCCGACTTGGCCCGGTAGACGTTCGCCTGATACCACGCCCAGCACTCCCGGCAGCGGCAACGGGCCTTCTGGTAGGCCGAGGCCGTACCGTGGGCCAGTTCGCCGACCTCAAGCCGTTGCCGGACGGCGAACCTAGACCGTTCCAGCTTCGTGCCTTGCGCTACGTACTCGCCGCACGTCCCGCAATTGCAACCATCCCGCACCATCTGGGCCGTGCCGTGCGTTCCGGTAGCCAGTCGTTCCCGGCGGCGCCGCTCCCGCGCCCGAGCCTTCGCCTCCCGCCTCTTCCGGAGCCGGCCCTCGTGCCAGGCTTCGCAGTCCGAGCACCGGCACCCGCGCTTTTGGTACGCGTGGCGCGTGCCGTGGACTTGTGGCCGGCGCCGGCCTAAACCGGATTCGGGCAGGACGCCAACTACATCGACGGGGCCGAGGCCAGCAGCCTCCGCCAACGTGAGCAGTAAGCCGGGCCTCTCCTCGACTCGGGCCGGTGCGAGAAGCGTTACCGAACTGATGACCGCCCCCGAGTCGTCGGGGATCACCCCGGCGTCCACGGCTGCGTCGAGACCCACCTTCGCTGCCCAACTAACGGAGTCCGTGTCCGGGGGCCGGCCCCCAGTCGTCCAAAGGAAGCGGAACTGCGCCGTCAGGTGCGCCTCGGCGCTGCGGTACGGCCCGACCCGGTGCCACGCCTCGGCAGCCGCCGCCCGCACCGGCCCGGCCCTGGGCCTCTGGTTCGTTGTCCAGCCGTGCGGGTCTCCTGCTAGGTAGATAGTCGGCATGGGGGAAGGGTATCGCGGGAGGTACGAATCGTGCCTCTCAGGGGACGGCGCCGCCGGCGGGGATTCGTCGAGGTCAGGTCGCGGACGCGGCGAGCGGGAGCGGAGTTCCTTGAGCAATGGGAGATAAGCGCTTGATGACCAGGTTCATCGTAGAATAAGGAGAGCAACCAGGACGGGATCAACCGCGTGATGGGCGACTACCTGGGAAGCCACCGGGCCGTGACCACATCGGTGGAGATAGTGGGGCTGGCCGCCGACCCCCGGCTCGTCCTCGAGCTCGAAGCGATCGCCGTCGTTCCCGAGTAGCCCGAACGTGCCTGGTCGTTCCGTCCGGGTATGCTCGCCGAGGTTTTCGCGTTCTTCCGGATTCGGATTGCTAGGGTTCGTTGCCCGCTCGGATCG
>JAPPGV010000155.1 GCA_028821235.1 bacterium | reverse complement strand
GCCTGCCACCGGGCGCCCTCCACCTCCACGACCCCATCGGGGTCGAAGCGGGTGACGGCCAGGCCCGACCGGCCGATCAGGTGGCTGCGGCCCATGGTCGGGGTGGAGAAGCGAGCCCGAGCGACCGTCCTGATGCCTATCACGTAGAAGGCGGTCACCGAGACCGTGACCACCGTCACGATCCACCACGACGGTTGGATCTGGGGAGCGGCGTCGGTGAAATAGAGGCCGCCCACCAGCATCGCCACGGCGCCCAGGGCGGTCAGCGGTCCCGCCCGGCCCCGCTGGAAGTCGGCTGTGAGAAACCAGACCCCGGCCAGGGCCAACCCCACAGCCCATCCCCGGAGCGGGAGGACGGCCAGGCCGTAGCCGCTGATCAGCAACATGAGGGCCGCCACGCCGGCGGCGATGCCCGGCCCCAGGGCGTAGAACTCGAACACCACGACCGCCAGGCCGGCCACCAGGAAGAAGAATGCCGCCTCCGCGCCGGTGGCCAGCTGCAGCAGCCTCACCCCGACGGAGGGCTCGTAGAAGACCGTCTCGATGGCGGCGGCTCCGTCCCCGGTGGAGCGCAGCGTGCGCAGGATGACCAGTTCGCCCCGTACCTCGACGGTGCGGCCCTCCAGTTCCACCAGCAGGTTGCTGATCGAGGGCGCCACGATCTCCACGAGACCCTCGGTTGGCTCGGCCACCGTGAAGGCAGACCCGGCGAGAGCTTCGAGCGGTCCGGTCCGGGCCGGGTGGTGTGCGGCGTCGCCGGCCACCACCGGTTGCGTGTACCCGATCCGCACTCCGGGAGCCGCCGCTTTGATCGGGGCGGCGGCCAGCAGGTGAGCGGCGCCGCCGAACGCCGAGGCCGGCGCCGGCCCTACCCACACCACCAGCGGGAGGGGCGGGTCGGCGATCCGGGCTGCCAGATGGGGCAGGCCGCCCGAGAGGGTGGCGCGGGAGTCCAGCTGTATGACGGCGGCGGTGGCCCCTCCGCGGGCGGCGGCCTCCACCCGGTCCGAGACGAAGTCGAGAGCCGGCCCGTCCAGGTTGCCGCTGACCTCGATGATCTCTATGTGACCGCCCGGCTCGTCCCCGATGACGGGGCTTCCGAGAACCAGGAGGAACCAAGCGATGAGAAGGAGGGGGATGATGCGGGCCACTAGTGCTCTGTCTATGGACCAGCCTGGCGTGCTCTGCTTGCCATCGACGCCCCGTCGCTGCGTTCCGCTTCCTCAACGTACCGCTGCGGGTACGCCTTCGTCAGCGGGCCTTGCGAGGAGCGCCGCTGGCTAGCGCATACCACGCCGCCGTTCCACAGACAGACCACGTGACAAGGATAGAAGGTACGCGGGTCGCCCCGGCCGGCTGCGAGGCCTTCCCCCGGCGGTGGCGCGGGAGCCGCACGGGTGGGTCATGTGGGAAGCACCGCCGGGAGCAAGCAGGCTGTCCGGTCGGGGTTGAGCCCGCATCGGTCCATGCGGGGACTCGCTACAGTTCACCCACGTGAGAGTTCTGCTCGTATCCGACGCCTCTTGGGTGCGGAACCAGGTGAGGGCCGCCCTGAGCGGATCGGCCGAGATCGTGGAGGTCACCGACCCCTACCAGGTCGAGTCCGCCGCGGCGGGCATCGATCTGTCCATCGTGGACATGCAGGTCGGCTCGATGGGGGGCATGGCGATCACCCGGGCTCTCAAGGCAGTAACTCCCGCCACCGGGCCGATCGTGCTGCTCCTCGACCGCTCGGCCGACGCCTTCATCGCCAAGCGGGCCGGCGCCGACGGGTGGCTGGCCAAGCCCTTCAGCGCCCAGGCACTGAGGAGGACGCTGGCGGAAGTGGCTCCCGTGGGGGCGACCGGCTGAGACGATCTCCGCCCCCGGTGTCCGGATGATGGACACCTACCACTTGACGCTATGGGTCATCTTCTCCGTGTGCCTTCTGGCGTCCGGATTCCTATCGGGTAGCGAGACGGCGTTGACCGCCGTGGCACGGGAGCGGGTCCAGCAGCTGGCCGCTACGGGCAGGCGCGGGAGGCGGCTGGAAGGCCTGGTCGACGACCTGGAAGGCTCGATCGGCACCATCCTCGTGGCCAACAACTTCGTCAATATCCTGGCGACGTCGGTGGCGACCGCGCTGGCATTCCAGCTGGTAGGCGAGACGTGGGGGACGATCCTGTCGACCGTGGTGGTGACCATCCTGGTGCTGGTGATCGGGGAGGTGACTCCCAAGACGCTGGCGGCCCGCTATCCGGAGCGGTACGGGATGACCGTGGCGGTGGCCGTGTGGGCCCTGGCGGTTGCGATCAGGCCCATCGCCGGGGTGTTCATCGGCCTCGGGCAGGGAATCCTGCGGCTGCTCCGCCTTCCTGCTCGGAACGATACGGGCGTCACGCCGGCCGACGTGCGGGCGCTGGCCGTGCTCGGGGAACGGGGCGGCGAGATCGAGCCGGGCGAACGGGAGATCATCGAGCGCCTCTTCCAGAAGGCCGACCAGCCGGTCCGCGATGTGATGACGCCGAGGGTCGACATCGTGGCCCTGGCCCTGCCCGTCACCTCTTCCGACGTCCGGGTAGAGGTAGCGAGAACGGCCCACTCCCGCTTCCCGGTGGTCGGCGAGGAGGGGAATCCGGACTCGATCCTGGGGATCCTCTACGCCAAGGACGTGCTCAGCCACACCGAGGAGCTGGATAGTCAACGGATCTCGGGCCTGCTCAGGACCCCCTACTACGCGCCGGAGAGCGCCTCGGTGATGCGGGTGCTGGAAGACCTGCGTGTCCGGCGGATCGGCTTCGCCATCGTCACCGATGAGCATGGGGGAGTGGACGGGCTGGTGACGATCAAGGATCTCGTCGGAGAACTGGTGGGCGAGCTCCAGGACGAGTACGACCCCCGCGTGCCCACGATCCTGCCGATCGGGCGGCAGGTGTGGCTGGCGGATGGCCGGACCCCGATAGACGAGCTGGAAGAGGCAACAGGTGCCGAGGTCGAGGACGGACCCTATTCCACCGTGGCCGGGCTGTTCCTGAGCCTGTCCGGGAACATCCCGGCGGAGGGCGACCACGTCAGCTACGAGGGACTCCGGCTCACGGTGCTGACCATGGACCGGCGCCGCGTCTCCAGAATCAGGGTGGACGCGACCGGGAGGGCACAACCTCCCGCGTAGGCGCCGGGCGGGGTGTCCGCCGGGCGGGGGAGCGGGTATGCTTGTTGCCCCACACGGGCAGTGGCGCAGCTTGGTAGCGCGCTTCGTTCGGGACGAAGAGGTCGTGGGTTCAAATCCCGCCTGCCCGACCAGCACTCTGTTGGTGCTTGACTCTCGCGGCCCGGCGGGCCTTGATCGGAAGGTGTCCGCCCACGAAGACGGTTCCGAACACGCCTTTCGCCGTCCCGCTTAGTAAAGGCGGACGGGGTTTCCTTAACTTACGCCCGCCTCTTGTTAAGAGGTCTTTAGTCCACCCTCCGACGGAAGCTTGTACCGGATTGCGCTACTGAGAATGAGTGGGGTAGGCCGCCTGCAGGAGGGACTTGCTACCCGGCGGCTCCGGGCTCCAGCTTGGACGCCACCGCGTACTCGAATGCGGCGAGCGCGCTCGACACGTGGCCGATCTCCCGCGCCGCGATCGCGGCTGCCTCGGCGCTGATCGGCCGGGCATCGGGGGCCTTGACGTGGACCTCCGCCACCCGCTCGAGCAGCAGGAACCAGCCGATCGCCTCCTCGACCGAGCCGCCCACGGTGACCGGTCCGTGATTGCGCAACAGCACCGCTTTGGCCTCGCCCAGCGTGGCGGCGATCTTCTTGCCGGTGTCGAAGTCCGAGACCTGGACCTCCTCGCCCTCGTACACCTCGTGGTCGTCCAGGAAGGCGGTGGCCTCCTGGCAGATCATGCGGAAGCCCTCCACGTTGGCCGCCCAGGGCGTGGCGTACGGGGTGTGGGTGTGGGCCACCGCCACTGCGTCGGGACGGGCCTCGTGGATGGGAGCGTGGATGTGGTAGGCGGTCATGTTGATCGAGCCGCCGCCCTCCACTCGCCCATCCGGACCGACCAGCACCAGGTCGTCGGTGGTGGTGCGGTGGAACGGCACCCCGTAGCGGATCAGCCACATGGCGTCGGTGCGTTCCGGGTCCCGAGCCGTGATGTGCCCGTCTCCCAGCGATCCCCATCCGAACGCGCCGAACAGGCGGTAAGACGTGACCAGCATCCGCTTCCGGTGGGCGCGCAGTTCCTCGACCGAGGCGAAGGCGGGCTCGGCGCGGGCCTCCCCTCCGTCGGACGCGATGCCTGATCGCCAGACGGGGTAGGAATCGGTCATCGCCCACAGATTACCCGAGGCTGCGATCTTGTTACCCGAGATTGCAGCTAGTGGCCTGTCTGCGAAGCGACCAGGCCTGTTCTGGCGGTCATCGGCGCCCCATCGCTGCGTTCCGCTTCCTCAACGTACCACTGCGGGTACGCCTTCGTCAGCGGGCCTTGCGAGGAACACCGCTGCCGACGCCATACCACACCGCCGCTCCACAGACAGACCACTGCTAGATCAGCAGCTCGGCGATCTCCACCGCGTTGAGCGCCGCCCCCTTGCGCAGGTTGTCGCCCACCACCCACAGGCTGATGCCCCCGGGCACGCCGATGGTGGGACGGATGCGACACGCCAGCACCGGGTCCTGGCCCGCCGAGTCCAGCGGGGTGGCCACCCGCTCATCGCTCCACAGTTCGACACCGGGTGCGTCCGTGAGCACCCGCCGGGCGGTTTCGGGGTCGACCGCCGAGTCGAACCACATCGAGGCGGAGATACCGTGGCCCACCATGACCGGCACCCGCACGCAGGTCGGCTCCACCTCGATGCTGTCCCGCTCGAGGATCTTGCGGCTCTCGTTCACCAGCTTCCACTCTTCATCGGTGTGGCCTGCATCGGTGAGCGTCCCGGCCATGGGCAGGACATTGAAGGCGATGGGCCGCTGGAACGGGTCGGTCTCGCCCTCCTCCCATCCTCCCTGCACCAGTGCCTCACGGCGGTTGCCGAGCTCGACCGTCTGTTGCCAGAGGGTGTCCATGCCGGTCATCCCGGCCCCCGAGACCGACTGGTAGGACATGGCCACCATGCGGGCCAGCCCGGCGTGGTGGTGGAGCGGTCCGGCGGCCATCATGAGCGTCATGGTGGTGCAGTTCGGGTTGGCGATGATGCCGTCGTTGTCGGCTGCCGCGTGGTCGTTGACGCCCGCCACCACCAGCGGAACCTCGGGCGCCATGCGGAAGGCGGAGGAGTTGTCGATGACGATCGCTCCCCGGTCCACGAAGGACTGGGCGAACTCCCTGCTCCTTCCCGCACCGGCGGAGAAGAGGGCGATGTCGATCCCCGAGGGATCGGCCGAGGACAGATCCTCCACCGCGACGTCGCCCCAGCGGGTGGCGACCACCCGGCCGGCCGACCGAGCCGACGCCATGAGACGCAGCTCCGAGAGCGGGAAGTCCCGTTCCTCGAGGATCTCGATCATGGTGCGGCCCACCGCTCCGGTGGCGCCGACCACGGCCACGCGCGGATCAGGCATCGGCGCCGACCTCCGCCGTGATCACGGGCGGGTCGAACTCGGCGTGCAAGGCCCGCACCGCGTCCTCCACCGAGTCTCGGTTCACCACGCACGAGATCCGGATCGGGGAGGTGGAGATCATCTCGATGTTGATGTCGGCGTCGCCAAGGGCGCGGAACACCCGGGCCGCCACCCCGTGCGTTGATCTCATTCCCGCTCCCACCAGCGACACCTTGCCCACGTTGGCATCCACGGAGGAGCCCGTGGCCTCCAGCTCCACGACCAGCTCGGCGGTGGCCTGGCGGGCGATCTCGATATGGGCTTCGGGGACGGTGAAGCTGAGGTCGGTGCATCCATCCGCGCCCACGTTCTGGACGATCATGTCGACGTTCACCCGCGCGCTTGCCAGCTTCTCGAAGATGGCCGCCGCGACGCCGGGCCGGTCGGGTACTCCCCAGAGAGTCACCTTCGCCTCCGAAGTGTCATGAGCGATTCCGCTGATAATTGCTTCTTCCATCACATTCTCCTTGACCCAGGTCCCCTCGTCCTGCACGAACGATGACCGCACGTGGATCGGGATCTTGAACTTTCTCCCCACTTCCACCGAGCGTGCCATCAGCACCCCGGCGCCCCCGGCGGCCAGCTCGAGCATCTCGTCGAAGGAGACCTCGGCGAGCTTGCGAGCGTCGGGCACCACCCGGGGATCGGCCGTGTACACCCCGTCCACATCGGTGTAGATCTCGCACACCGCCGCGGAGTGGGCCGAGGCCAGCGCCACCGCGGTGGCGTCGGAACCGCCCCGCCCCAGGGTGGTCACCTCCCTGGAATCGGGATTCACCCCCTGGAAGCCGGCCACGATCACCACTTGCCCTGCGGCGAGACCGTCCCCCACCCGGTTCCCTCGTATCGCCGTGATCTTCGCCTCACCGTGTTCCGAGTCGGTGAGTATCCCGGCTTGGGCACCGGTGAGGCTCAGCGCGGGGATGTCCTTGTCGTGGAGAGCCATGGCGAGCAACGCCATGGAGATGCGCTCGCCCGCCGTCAGGAGCATGTCCATCTCCCGGGCCGGCGGCCTGGCGCTCACCTGACGGGCGAGGGCGATCAGGTCGTCGGTTTGGCGGCCCATCGCCGAGACCACCACAACCACGTCGTTACCGGAGCGCTTGGTACGAGCCACCCGGTGGGCGACGCGCTCGATGCGCTCGGAGTCGGCTAATGACGTGCCGCCGTACTTTTGGACGACCAGAGACATGGCAAGCAGTTCCAGGGAGGGGCGCGGGTGGGTCGCATTCTATTGCTCCGATCCGCGTTGGCGTGCTGTGGCGCGTCGGAGACTCTTACAATAGCCCCCATGGGGAGCGAGAAGAGAGCCCGGCAGAAGCAGAACCGTCAAGCCCGTATCGAGGAGGAGCGCCGCTTGGCCCAGCGGGCCAAATGGCGGCGCCGCATCATCACCGGGCTGGTCCTGGCCGCACTGCTGGTGGTGATCTTCGTGATCGGGAACCTGCTGACCGGCGGCGGCGACGCCGGCGGAGCGACCACCACCATCCCGATCGTCACCGACACCACCACTGCGACCGGCGGCGGATAGGGACCCGGCCCCGCGCGGGCCGTTACCGAGCCCCTGACGGACCCGGCGGGTCGAGAACGCGAAAAACGCCCGAACGCGCCCTCCCCGGCGGGCCCATCCCCCAGCCACCACCTCCTTCGGTCCGAACGCGTTCCGCCATCCCCCGACGGGTCCGCTCCCGAATTGATCCCGGTTCCGGTTCCCTCGACGTCGAATAGCAAGAAACCGGCGGTGCTTGTGACTGCCACACAGTATGCGAGGGCGCTGTGACACTTTCAACCCTCTTGTCCGGTGCCGGGACCACGCCACCTCGACGGTCGGGTAACGGGCGCAGCAGGCGGAGGACTCGGGACGGGCTCTCGGCGGCGGTCATCACCGGTACCTGCCTGCCGCGAGCCGCCCGACTTGCTACCGGCGCCCGATCCGAGCAATCGGGGTTAGCCTCATCTCCGGATGGCCGTCGATCTTCACACTCACTCCACCGCCTCCGACGGCAGCGAGAGCCCGGCCGCGGTCGTCGGGCTGGCCGTCCAGGCGGGTCTCTCCGCGGTCGCCCTGACCGACCACGACACCCTCGAGGGGATCGAGGAGGCCCGAGCCGAGGCGGGCCCGGCCGGGATCGAGCTCATCCCGGGGGCGGAGGTGGCCTGCGAGTGGAAGGGCGGCGGGCTCCACATGGTGGTCCTGTTCCTGGAGCCGGGGCCCGGCCCACTCCAGGATCGCCTGGCGGAGTTCCGGGCCGGCCGGGACCGCCGCAACCGGGCGATCGCCCGGCGTCTCGATGAGATCGGCGTGGACATCGACTACGAGGAGGTCCTCGCCCAGGCCCGGGGCGGGAGCGTCGGCAGGCCCCACTTCGCGGCCCTCCTGGTCGCCAAGGGATACGTTCCCGACATCCCCGCCGCCTTCCGCGAGTACCTCGGGTCGCGCGGCGTCGCCTACGCCACCCGCCCTCTGCTCCCTCCCGAGGAGGCCATCGGGTTGGCGCGCCGCTCCGGCGGGGTTCCCGTGGTGGCGCATCCCCACACCTTGGGATTGAACACGGCCGAGGAGTACGCGGACGCCTTCCGCCTTCTGGCCGGCTACGGCATGGTGGGCGTGGAGTGCTACTACGGCGAGTACCCGGCCGAGACCCGCCGCCGGCTGGAGGCCACGGTCCGGTCGTTCGGCCTCCTCCCGTCAGGCGGGTCGGACTTCCACGGCTCCTACAAACCCGGCCAGCGGGTGGGGGTCGGACGGGGCGACCTGGTGGTCCCCGACCGGGTCCTCGATGACCTGCGGGCCGCGCGGGACGGCTGAAGCCATGCGCCGGCCGGCAGAAGGGATAGCCCGGGCCGCCTCGGTGGTCGCGGTCGGCATCCTGGTCTCCCGCATCCTGGGGTTCGCCCGCAACGTGGTGCTGGCCAACCGGTTGGGTGACAGCCCCGCCGCCGACGCCTACGAAGCCGCCTTCATCGTCCCCGACTTCCTCAACTACCTGCTGGCCGGGGGTTTCCTCGCCATCACGTTCATCCCCATCCTCAGCAGGTACCGGGCACGGGGCGACGGCGACGGCGCCCGGAACGCCTTCAACGCGGTGCTGGGGCCGGTGGCGGTGCTCATCGTCGCCCTGACCGTCGCGGCGGCGCTGGCCGCCGACCTGGTGGTTGGGTGGCTGTTCGGATCGGGCGGCCGTCTCGACGCCGAGCAGCTGGCCGAGGTGGCCCGCCTCACCAGGCTGGTGCTACCGGCGCAGATCTTCTTCGTGGTGGGCGGGCTGTTCACGGCGGTCCAGTACGCCCACGGGCGGTTCCTGGTCCCGACCCTGGCCCCGATCATCTACAACCTCGGGATCATCGTGGGCGGCGTGTTGGGAACATCGTCCGGCGAGGCCTCGGCCACGGGCTTCATCGTCGGCGCGGTGGCGGGGGCCTCGATAGGCAACTTCGCCCTCCAGTGGTGGGGCGCCGCCCGGGCCGGCTTCCGGGTGCGCATGGCGGTGCCTGACTTCCGGCATCCCGCCTTCCGGGAATACCTGTTGCTGGCGTTCCCCCTGATGGTGGGCCAGTCGATCGTGGTGCTCGACGAGTCCCTCGGCAAGATCGTGGCGGCGGCGGCCTCGGACGGGTCGATCTTCGGCCTGAACCTGGCCCGGCGGGTCAACATGCTGCCGGTGGGGGTGATCGCCCAGGCCGCCGGGGTGGCCGCCTTCCCGTTCCTCGCCCGACTGGTGGCCGAGGGCCGGGGCGCCGAGATGCGGGAGTCGATGGGCCGCACCATCCGCACGGTCCTGTTCGCGTCGGGCGGAGCGGTGGCGGCCGCGGTGGCGGTCGGCCTGCCCGCGGTCCGGGTCGCCTTCCAGCACGGAGCCTTCAGCGAGGACGGCACGGTGCTGGTGGCGGCGGCCCTGGTCGGGTACTCGCTCGGCATTCCGGCCTGGGGCGTCCACCAGCTGTTTGCCCGGAGCTTCTACGCCCACCGCCAGATGTGGGTCCCGGTCATCGCCGGGACCGCCTGGGTCCTACCGGCCATTCCCCTGTACTTCCTCGGATACCGGGTCGGGGGCGTCCCCGGCATCGCGGTGGCCGCCTCGATCACCGTCACCGGTCACGCGCTGACGCTCTGGTTGCTGTGGCGGCGCTTCCACAGCGGCGAGGGACTGGAGGGCATGGTGCGGACGGTCGGACAGGTGGCGCTGGGCGCGCTGGTCGCCGGAGCGGCCGGTTGGCTGGTGGCCACGGCGATAACCGGAGGGCAGGTGCCGGGCATGTCGACCGGCGTGCTGGCGACCCTGGCCGGTGGAGGGGTGGTGGCGGTGGTCTACCTGGCTACGACGTACGCGATCGGCTCCGCCGAGGCGCGCTCGGTCGTGCGGCGCCGTTGATCCTGGTCCCGGCGGCGGGCCTGGGCCGGTGGTAACGGTGGTTCCATCCGGCCACGGTCCAGTTGGTGAAGCGCCGCGCCGGGGCGG
>JAPPGV010000154.1:500-13425 GCA_028821235.1 bacterium | reverse complement strand
GCTGCCCGGCTCGCCCTCCATCCGCACGAGATCGCGGTCGGTCTGTGGACGGTCGTCTTAGGCGCCCCGGCATTACTGGTGCTCATGCAAAGAGGGCTAGTGCGGCGAAGAGCCATCCCTTGACCGTCACCGCCGCCGTAGACCGGCGCGGGAAGGCCGGCGTCAATCCGGAGGTCCGGACCCGGCAGGTACTGGTAGCGCTCGGCGCGTTGCTCCTGGCCGTGATGTTCGCCTACGTGATGCTGGGCCCGGTCGTCTTCGGTCCCGATCTCGTCTTCAAGGCGCTGATCGATCAGGCAGAGGAGCTTCACCACCGTATCTCGGTGTGGGAGGTCCGGGTGCCCCGTGTCCTGATCGCCGCGCTGGCCGGGGCGATGCTGTCCTCGTCCGGGGCGCTGCTCCAGTCGGTTCTCCGAAATCCCCTGGCCGCTCCCGCGACAGTCGGGGTGACGCAGGGCGCCGTCCTGGGTGCCGTCCTGGCCCTGGTGATCACCTTCGGGTCGGAGGGGGCGCTGAACGATCTGAACGCCCTGGTGCCTCTGGCGGCGATTGCGGGTGGTCTGGCAGCAGGAGCCATCGTCTACGTGCTCAGCTACTGCCGCGCCGGCACCGATCCCATCCGGCTCATCCTGACCGGGGTGGTAGTTGCCGCCGCGCTCTCGGCGGTCACGTCGTTCATGGTCCTGATCTCGGGTAGCCACATCGACTCGATCGTCAGGTGGCTGGTGGGATCGCTGAGCACGCGGACGTGGGACCACCTGGTCTTCCTGGTGCCCGTCGCGGTCCTGGCCCTTCCTCTGGTGGTACTGGTCATACCGCTGGCCAATGCGCTCCAGCTGGGAGACAGCACGTCGGTGAGCCTCGGACTGCGTTCCGAGTTGGCCCGTGCGTTCATCCTCATGACGGCGGTCGTGCTGGCGGCCGGATCGGTATCCGTGGTGGGTGGTGTCGCCTTCCTGGGCCTCATCGGTCCTCACCTCGCTCGCACCCTGGTGGGCTCGGACCTGCGGAGGCTGCTGGTCTGCTCCGCTCTGGTGGGCGCAATCATTCTCGTGGCCGCCGACCTTCTCGCTCGCGTCTTCTCGCTCGACTGGATCCCGTTAGTCGACATCCGTACCGAAAGCGGTAGCCGTATCCCGGTCGGCGCCTTCACGGCCCTGGTGGGAGCACCGTTCTTCCTCTATCTCATGCGGGAGCGCACGCGATGACCGGGAGGGAGCCGATGGTCACCGACCCCGCCATCCTGACCGAGGGAATCTCCACCGGATATGGAAGGCATGTGGTGTCACAGCGCCTCAGCCTGACTGTGGGGAGGGGGACGAGGACGTCACTGGTGGGTCCGAACGGGTCGGGGAAGAGCACCACCCTCAAGACCCTGGCGCGCCTGCTCGCACCTCTGGCGGGCACCGTTTACCTCAGCGGCCAGGACATAAACGACCTGCCGACCCGGCAGGTGGCTCGCCAGATGGCGATCCTGCCGCAGGTGCACGAGGTCCCGGCCGAGCTCACCGTGGTGGAGTTGGTGGAGCAGGGCCGGTTCCCCCATGTGGGCGCGCTCGGCATGCTCCGCCGCCAGGACGATGAGGCAATCGAAGAAGCCATCCGGCTGACCCGCCTCCAAGACTTCGTCCACCGGCCCATCGACACGCTGTCCGGGGGCGAGCGCCAGAGGGCCTGGATGGCGCTCGCCCTCGCCCAGCAGACCGAGATGCTCCTGCTGGACGAGCCCACCACCTTCCTGGACGTCGGTCACCAGCTGGATCTGCTGGAGCTGGTGTCAAGCCTGAACCGAGACCGTGGGGTGACCATCGTCATGGTGCTCCACGACCTCAACCATGCGGCCAGGTTCTCGGATCGTATGATCGCCATGTCCCGCGGTGAAGTGGTCGCGGACGGGGCTCCCGCCGAGGTGCTGACACCGCGTCTGCTACGGGATTGCTTCGGGGTCGAGGCGGCCGTGGTCACCGACCCGAAGACCGGCTCACCGATGTGCATACCCTACGCTCCGATCCATTCCGGCAGCGATGGACAGGAGTTGGACGAATGAACCAGATGAGAACCGGATCCGGCGGTCCTCCAGTTCCTCCACCGTCCATGCGTGCCGTGCAGGAGGCGGCCCGCCGCATCGAAGGAGTGGCGTTGCGCACGCCGCTGCTGAAGTACAAGACGATGGAGCAGGGAGAACCCGTCTGGCTCAAGGCGGAGTGTCTCCAGCCCGCAGGGTCCTTCAAGCTCCGGGGCGTGCTCAACTGGGCGAAGTCGCTGTCCCCCGCCGAAAGGGAGAGAGGGCTGAGCACGCAGAGCGCCGGCAATACCGCTCAAGCCCTCGGGTACGTGGCCCGGCTTCTAGGGGTCCCGGCCAGGAGCCTCCTGCCGGACAGTGCCCCGAGAGTGAAGGTCGACGGTGTCCGCTCCTACGGTGTCACGCCGGTGCCGGTGCCGTTCTCGGAACTGATGGACTACGTCTTCGACCGGGGATGGGAAAAGGAGCCGTACAGCTACCTCAACCCTTGGGGTGACCCATCGATGGTGGCGGGCTCCGGAACGATCGGTATCGAGATACTCGAAGACCTTCCCGAACTGGCCGCCGTCTACATACCCGTGGGTGGCGGCGGGCTGGTGGCGGCGATAGGCAGCGTCATCAAGGAGCTACGGCCGGCCGTCGAGGTGGTAGGAGTGCAGAGCGAAGCCTGTCCCTCCTTGGGAGCGGCCCTGGAGGCTGGTGGACCCGCATGGGTACAGGCTGGGGAGACGATCTGCGATGGTACGACGGTGCCGGTTGTCGTCGACGAGATGTTCCCGCTGGTGAGCTCCGTGGTGGACCGGGTGGTCGTGGTCTCGGAGGACGACGTTCGTAGCGCCATCGCCGGCCTGGCGTTGGGCAACAAGCTGGTGGCGGAGGGTTCCGGTGCCATGTCGCTGGCCGCGGCCCTCGGAGAGCGGCGGCACGGCCCCGTTGCCTGCGTCCTGAGCGGCGGGAGCATCGGCGCCAACCGGCTGGCGGAGATACTCACGACCCCGGCCGAGGGATGATCGGCGCCGAATCTTGTCGATGATGGGGGGTAGTGGCAGATGATCCGGCGGCAGGGGCCTTCTCCCCTCTACTACGAAGCGAGCCCGAACAACGTCCCCACCCTGCGCGTGGAGCCGGGCGAGGTGTTCGAGGTGGCCACCCAGATGAATCGGGGTCCCGACATCTCCGCCGTGCCTGACGACCTTCGGGAGGCGTGGTCGGAACACCATTCCTACGAGGTCGAGGGCGCCAACCCGTCCTCGGGCGCCATCTGGGTGGAGGGCGCGGAGCCGGGCATGGCGATAGAAGTCGTGATCGAGGACATGGAACTGGCGCCGGTCGGGTACACCACGTTCGCAGGGAGCAACCGGCTCTTTCCCAGCTCACCCGTTCCGGTCGGAGACCTCGCCGCGGCGCGTGTCGTCCGGATACGTGGCGACCGCGTGATCTGGAGTCGGGGATTGACCATCCCTACCCGACCGATGGTGGGGATGGTGGCCGTTGCCCCCGCCCACGAAGCGCAGTCGACGGTGCGGGTCGGCAACTGGGGCGGGAACATGGACGTGCAGGAGGTCGGGCCGGGCGCCAGGGTGCGCCTGGTCGTCAATGTCCCCGGCGCCCTGCTGCATATCGGCGATGTTCACGCCGTGCAGGGCGACGGCGAGGTCTCGGGTACCGGTATCGAGACGAGTGCCCTCCTGCGGCTGAGGGTCCACCTCATGCAACGGCCGGCCGAGATGATCTGGCCCCGGATCGTCACTTCCGATCGTATCTTCACGGTGGCATCCGACCGGCCGGCGGAGAGCGCCCTCAGGGTGGCGGTGACCGAGCTGATCCGCTGGCTCCATGCCGACTACGGGCTCGAACCCCGAGAAGCCGTCCTGCTACTGAGCCAGGTCCTCGAGGCGCGCGCCACCCAGGTGGTGAACCCGACGGTCACCTACGTCGCAGGTGTCAGACAGGAACTGCTCCGGGGACTTCTCTGAACCCCGGACGGAAGCCGGTGCTTCCCAACCGGAACCATGACCACGCCGTCACATGGGGCACCTGGAACGAGGATCCGTACTTTACCCGCAGGGACTACTTCGTGGAGCACCTGCTCGGAGAAGAGCCGCCCTTGGGATACCGGGTCGGCGATCCCGGTTGAGTCTTCCCGCCCGCAGGTCGCCCGAGCGCCATCGCCAGACCCTTCCTGTCGCTGCGGCCTCGGATTGCCATGAGCGATGCTCGGGAGTGTCCTCCGCCCCGTCCGGATAGGGTGGAGGCATGACTTCCAAGCTGTGGCTGATCGGGATGATGAGTTCCGGGAAGACCAAGGTGGGCCGGCGGCTAACCGAACTCAGCGGGTTCCGGCTGGTGGACACGGACGATCAGATCGTGGAGCGGGCCGGGATGACCATTCCCGAGATCTTCGCCACGCACGGCGAGCCTGCCTTCCGGACGATGGAGTGCGAGGAGGTGGCGTGGATCGCCGGGCGTTCGGAGCGGCTGGTGGTGGCCACCGGCGGCGGCGCCATCCTCGACGAGGCGAACCGCTCCCTGATGCGGGATACCGGACTGGTGGTGTGGCTCAAACCCTCTATCGCCTCCCTGATCGCCAAGGGCAAGACCAAGAACCGCCCCCTGCTGCTGGGCCATGACGACCTGGCCGCGCGCTACACCGAGATCTGGGAGGCCCGCAAGCACCTGTACGAGGAGGCCGCCCACATCAGCATCTCCATGGACGGGAAGACCCGCAAAGAGGCCGCCAAGCAGGTCTGGAGACTCTGGCAAGCACGCTGATGGTCGCCTTCAGACCGGGGGCGGGGAGGCTGTGGGGCGGGTGTACGCGGTCGCCAGCAGCGCCTTGCCCGAACGGCTGAGCAGAGCGGCCGCCACCCCCGCCAGCGTCATCGCCCCGCCCCCCACATGGACCAGGGTCACGCCTTCGCCGAGGAAGAACCAGGCCATGGCGCCTGCCAGGAAAGGCGCCGGCAGGTACATGAGCGGGGGGACGTTCGCCGGTACCCAACGCAGGCTCCAGGAGAGCAGCATGGCGCCCATCCCTCCGGGCACGACCACCACTCCCACCACGTTGAGCATGTCCGCGCCGGACAGGTTCCAGACGGCGGCGCGGGTGGCGAAGCAGAACAACGACACGAACAGCGTGCTGACCACCAGCATGCCCACCATCAACGGGATGGTGTCCATGGTTGCGCGAGCCCGCTTCATACTCACGAACTGGAAAGACCAGCACAGGACCGACATGATGCCCAGGGCGATTCCCAGCGGGTCGCCGTCCGGCCCCGTCGATCCTCCGAGGATGACCAACCCGGACCCGAGGATCGCCACCAGCGTCCAGAGCCGGAAGCGCAGCCCGGGACGTTCCCCGAACATCGGGATCGCCCACAACGCGATCAGGACCGGGTTGAGCATCGTCAGCAACGAGATGTCCACCACCGAGGTGAACTTGACAGCGGTCATGAAACAGACCATCGAGACGGCGTTGAAGAAGCCGGCCCAGAAGGGAATCCTCCAATCGCGGCCCCGCGGGAAGGCTATGCGGATGCGGCCGGATAGCGTGACCCCGGCGAAGATCGCCACGATCCCGATCCATGACCGCCAGAGCGCGAACACCGGGCCGCTGGTCGATGAGGCCTGGATGAAAATAGGTGCGGTGCTGAAGGCCACCGCCGAAACGCTGATCAGGAGCAAGGGCTGGCGGGATCCCACCTCGCGCAGTTGCCCGATGGCAGCCGAGGGTCTCAACACCTACCCGGCATCCCAGCCCGCGCTGCTCCCGATCGCTGTCCCATGGCATCAGGAGGATATCGGTGTAACGGAGTCATGAATTCGGACTCTCCCCGCGGTGGAGAGGTGGCGGCGCGCGATCACTCCAAGGCTTCGATCATCGACACGTTATAGGGATGGAGGACGCGGTCGGCGGTCACCAGTGCCAGCGCCTCGAGTTGTGCTTGGGCAACCAGCATCCGGTCGAATGGGTCACGATGGTGCGGCGGGAGGGCGGCTGCCTGCTCGGCATGCCGTGCTGAGATCGATAGAGCTTCGAACCCCTCGGCCTCAAGCCTGTCCGTCAATCCGTCCGGGAAGGAGACTTTGCCGAGAGCCTTCTTGATCCCGAGTTCCCAGGGGGTGACAGCGGAGAAGAACACCTGATCGGCGCGCTCGATGGAGCGCCGACACGCCGGCCCCAGCGCCTGGTTTGCCTCCAGCCACCAGAGGGCCACATGACTGTCGACCAGCAGCCTCAAGCCTTCCCGCCTTCGGCCGATTCGGAGAACATCGCAATGACATCCTCATCAGGTCCTACGATGTCGCCGTGGTAACTGATCCTTCCTGCCCATGCACCCGGTCGGCGTTCGGGGCGCGGCGGTGGCCAGGCGATGATCTTGGCGACAGGTTGTCCGTTTCGGGCGACCACGACCTCGCCGCCTTCCTGGACGTTGCGGATCAACTCCGACAGTCGCGACTTGGCTTCATGAGTGTTCACTATCGTGGTAGTCATGGACATAGCTTAGCCAGACCAGACTAAGAAGCGTCCAGCAAGTTGCGCTAACTCAGAGGACCATCCAGAATGACCGAGATGGTTCATGCCTTGTCCATCCCCTACGGGTTGGGAGCAGAGCCAGCGAGCGTCAAGGGTGACCGGGAGTCGGCGCGATCATTCCGGAATCACCGGCTCGTAGTAACCGGAGGATGAAGCGGAGTCGACGATGGCCGTACACAAGCTGATGAGCGCCTACCTACTACTCGTAGCCGTCGCGGTGGCGGTGCATTTCATGGTGTTCCCGCTGTACGCCTACGACTCCGATGGGGAGACCATCGGCTCCGCGCTCAACGTGTGGCATGTGCTCGACGTGTTCATGGCCGCCGGTCTGGTGCTGATGATGCTGACCACCTGGCGGGAGAAGCGCAGGTACGAAGGCGACAGTTCGGCGGACGTTCGCCCTTGGCTCCGATCCAACGTGATGTTCTACGGAACGGTCTTGCTCGCGCTGGCCTTCGTTCCCAACTGGTTCGAGTACGCCTGGGGTTGGAATTCGGACGCCATCGTCTGGCACGTGATAGACACTGTCCTCCCTGTCATGTTTGCAGTTGAGGCCTATCGGCTTTGGCGGGCCCCCTCGGTGTAGCCGTTTCGCCTCGGCGAAACCCACCGATAAGCCTTCTCCATAGAGCGGCAGCACCTCGGTCCACGCGACTGGCTCGGTGTAGGAGGGTGCTGACAAGGACGGGGATGGGTCGGCCCACCACTGCTCGACGCGGGCTATCCCTGTTGGCTAATCGGGCCGGTGGACATTTTTCAGTACCCTCCTAGCCGCAGCACACACGAGGAGGTCTGCATGCGCAAGATGCGGATGAACCAGGCGGTCGCCACGGCGCTGGCCGACGAGATGCGCAGCAACCCTGATGTGGTGATGTTCGGCGAGGACATCGCAGTGGCCGAAGGACCGTTCAAGACCTCGGCGGGGCTCCTCAACGAGTTCGGGCCCTCGCGGGTACGGGATACGCCGATCTCGGAGATGGGGTTTCTGGGCGCTGCCGTGGGCGCCGCCTCGACCGGGCTCCGTCCGGTGGTGGAGATCATGTTCATCGAGTTCATCGGGGTGGCGCTCGACCAACTGGTCACCGAGGCGGCCAAGTTCCACTACCTGTCGCGCGGAACGGTCTCGGTGCCGCTCACCGTGCGGGGTTCGATCGGGGCGGGTCTCGGTTTCGGGTGCCAGCACTCCCAGACGCTGGAATCGTGGATGTACAGCACGCCGGGGCTCAAGCTGGCGGTTGCCTCGGGCGCCGGCAACGCCTACGGGCTTCTGCGGGCGGCCATCCGTGACGACAACCCGGTCGTCTTCCTGGAGCCCCGGGCCCTATACGCCAAGCGGGAGCCGGTACAGACAGGCGAGGACGCCATCATCCCGCTCGGTCGGGCGGCCACCGTGAGGGAAGGGTCCGATGTCACGATGGTGGCTATGGGAGCGATGGTCCCCGCCGCTCTGGCGGCCGCCGAAGGAGCACCCTGGTCGGCGGAGGTGATCGATCTCCAGACACTGGTCCCCTACGACAAGGAGGCTCTGCTCCAGTCGGTCTCGAAGACCGGACGCCTGGTGACGGTGGAGGAGAACCCGCTCACCGGCGGGTGGGGAGGCGAGATAACCGCGTTCGTGACGAGCGAACTGTTCGGAGACCTCCAGGCGCCGCCCGTCCGCATCACGTGCCCGGACATCCACGTACCGTATGGGAAGGAGCTGGAGCAGCGTTACCTTCCCGGTCCCGACTACATCGCCCGGCAGGTCGGTTCCCTTCTCGAGACCGGTACCCGCCCGCCCCACTGGTGGGAGACACGGGAGGTGGTGGCATGAGCGGCGCCGGCGTATCCCTGGATCGGCGGCTCCGGCTCCAAGCGGGCCGGGCCGGGCGCTACGAGGCCATGTGCGAGATACGGGCCTTCGAGGACCGGGTCCAGGCCATGTTCTTCGAGGGCACCGTCCACGGCACCACCCACACCTGTCAGGGCCAGGAGGCAGTATCCGTGGGGATCGCGGCGGCCGCCCGGCCCACCGACACGGTGACCTGCACCTACCGCGGCCACGGTCACGCCCTGGCGTTGGGCATGCACCCGGTGACGGTGCTGGGGGAGATCATGGGACGGAGAGACGGCTCGGTCGGCGGCGTGGGCGGATCCATGCACCTCTGTGACACCTCGATCGGCCTGCTCCCGACGTTCGCCATCGTCGGCGCCGGAATCCCGGTGGCGGCCGGCGCCGCCCTGACCGCCCAGGTGAAGGGCACGGACGATGCTGCGATCGCGATCTTCGGGGACGGTGCCTCCAACATCGGCGCCTTCCACGAGGGGCTGAACCTGGCCGCCATCTGGAACCTGCCGGCGGTGTTCGTGTGTGAGAACAACCAGTACGGGGAGTACAGCGCCATCCACCTGACGACCCCGGTCGAGAACATCGCCGACCGGGCGGCTTCGTACGGCATCCCGGGCCATGTGGTCGACGGCCAGGATGTGGACGTGGTGGCCTCGGCCGTTGGGGAGGCTCTGGAAAGGGCGCGGGCGGGCCACGGGCCGTCCCTGCTCGAGATGAAGACCTACCGCTACGCGGGCCACTCGAGGGCCGATACCGCCCCCTACCGGCCGGAGGGCGAGTTCGACCGTTGGTACGAGCGCGATCCGATCAACACCTACCGCACCCGTCTGATTGAAGAAGGCGTGCTGACGGACGAGGAGGCCGGGGAGGTCGAGGCCCGGGTCGCCCGCCGCGTCGTGGAAGCCGAGGCCACCGCCGCAGCCGGAGACCCGGCGACGGTGGACGACATGTTCCGGAACATCTACGCCCCGTAGCGGAGACCTACGCGTGGATGTCGAGGCGCGGGCGCGCCTCAATCGTCGAGCCTGCCACTGGTAGATTGCCCGCAACCTGGAACAGGGGGACCGACATTCGTAGCAACGTGAAGATGCCGAAACTCGGCGAGACCGTCGACGAGGTTCTGGTCCTCGAGTGGGCCGTCTCGGTAGGAGACAGGGTGGCGGAGGGCGACACCCTGATGACAGTGGAGACCGACAAGGTGGAGGCCGAGCTTCCATCGCCTGTGGCGGGAACGGTCGTGGAGTTGCTGGTCGAGATCGACGACGAGGTAACCGTAGGTACCCCCGTCTGCATCATCGAGACTTGAGAGGGTCTTCGATCTCAAACCGGTCGTATGAATGAATGTCCCAGAGTGGACTCCTGAACCATTCGAGGCAGGCGCCACCGGCGTGTCATCCACGAGGAGTTTTCTCTCCACAGGTTCAGAGCAGCGGCGCGGTAGCCGTCATCTCTTGAGGGGATGGGTCGAGTCCCGCAGCACCAGGGTCGTGGGCAGCACTATGCGACGGGGAGGCTGCTCCGGATCCTCGAGACGTTCCAGGGCGAGACGTGCGGCCGAGCTGCCTATCTCCGTCACGTCGCGATCGATCACCGTGATGGGTGGGTTGTGGAATTGCGACAGCGGCACGTCGTCGCACGAGATAACTGCGATGTCGACTCCCGGACTGAACCCGAGGCCTTGCAGGCTCCTGAGGACTCCGGTGAGGAGTTGGTTGCCCCCGACGATCAGAGCCGTGGGCGGGGAGGGCATACCCAGGACTTCGATGGTGGACTGCTCCCCGTACTCGGGGGCGAAGCCAGTCGGCCGGACCAGGTCCTCCGGGCAGGCAAGACCGGATTCACTGTATGCCTCCCGAAAGGCCTGCACTCGCTGGGCGGAGGGCTTGACGTGCAGGGATCCGGTCAACAGGGCCACCCGTTGGTGCCCGAGCGATAGGAGATGCCTGGTGGCCTGTCCCATCCCGCCGCCGTGGTCGGTCTCGACTATGGAAGCGTGCGGCAGTCCGTCCACCTCGCGGTCCAGGAGGACGATCGGTCCTCTGAACCTGCGGAGCTCGTCGATCAGATCCCCACGCGTCTGGTCGGCCGGGGAGACGATAAGCGCGTCAACTTGGCGGTGTCGCAGCAGGCGGGCCATTTGGGCGTCCCGGTCGGCATCGCTGCTCGAGGTGGTGATGACCGCCGCATAAGCCAGCCGGCTCAACACGTCTTGGGCGGCGGTGACTATCGAACCGAACAGGGGGTTGCGCAGGTCGGGGACGATGAATCCGATCGTGCGGCTGCTGCCCGTGCGAAGGCTGGCTGCGAGCAGGTTGGGTTCGTAGCCCAGCTCGGCGATCGCCTCGAGCACCCGGGTACGCATGTTCTCGCTGACGTCCGGGTGGTCGTTCAACACGCGGGACACGGATGAGAGGGCCACCCCGGCCCGCTGGGCGACTTCTTTGATGGTCGGTCTTGACCCGGATGGAGTCATCGGAGTTCGTTCACAGTCTGGTCAGGACAAGCCGGCGTGGGAACCACGGCGAGCCAAGACCACGCGGACATGTTCCGACACTACCGCCAGCTATTCCCGGCAAGTATCAACTACCAGCAGAAACCACTAGGTCATCACCCAGCCGCCGTTGATGTCGATGGTGGCGCCGGTTACGAACGAGGCGCCGTCCCCGGCCAGGAACGAGACCACGTTGGCGATCTCCACCGGTTGGCTGGATCGCCCCACGGGTATCTGGCTCAGGTACAGGGCGCGGTCCGCATCGGTGACGTGGCTGGTCATGAAGCCCTCCACGAACCCGGGCGCTATCGCGTTGGAGGTGACACCGTAGGGGCCGTAGTTGCGGGCGAAGTTCTTGGTGAGGGAGATCATGGCCGCCTTGGTGGCGTTGTACACCGCCGAGTCCGACACCCCGCCCGTGCGGGCGCCCACGCTGGAGATGTTGATGATCCGTCCCCAGCCGCGCTCCTTCATGCCCTCCACCAGACCCCGGCAGATGAGGAAGTTGGCGCGCAGGTTCACCGCGATGGTGTAGTCGAAGTCGTCAACGGTGAACTCGGGTATCGGCTTGTGGAAGAAGATGGCGGCGTTGTTGACCAGCACGTCTACCTCACCGGCCTCGGCGACGAGGCGTTCGCATTCGGCGGGATCGGAGAGGTCGATCTCGATATAGCGGTCCGAGTCATCGTGCTCATGCCCGATGATGTCGGCGCCGATCACTCGTAGACCGTCCTGGCGGAGGACTCGACAGATCGCCGCGCCCATACCACGGGCCGATCCGGTGACCAGAGCCGTTCTACTCATCGCTTCCGCTCCTACCCCCTAGTGGTCATCGGCCACCGGCTACCTTCCTAGATCCGGTAGACCTTCTCGGCGTTGCCGGAGAGGAGCGCCGTCTGCTCGGATTCGCTGTAGCCCGAGATCAGCTCGCGGTAGGCGTCGACCAGAACCGGGTAGGTGGAGTAGTCCTTGTCGACCGGCCAGTTGGTGCCGAAGAAGCTCTGCTCCACCCCGAACACCTCCAGGCAACACTCCACCCATGGCCTGATGGTGTCGAGGGTCCACTTCCGCCCTGCCATGTGGTCGCCCATGCCCAGGCCGGAGATCTTCATGTAGACGTTGTCCATGCCCCTGAACTCGGCGATGCCCTTCTGCCAGTTGTAGAAGTACTCGGCTGTCCGTTCCTGCGGGAAGCCGGCGTGGTCGACCACGAGGATGACGTTCGGGAACTTGGCGGCCATGGCCGCTGCCTTGTGCATGTTCTCCCAGAAGACGTCCAGGTCGTAGACGAGGTTGTACTTCTCCAGCAGGGCGTAGCCGCGATGGAAGTCCGGATCGACCAGGTAGTCGCCTTGGGCGAAGTCGCGCATGCCGCGGAAGTTGGCGTACTCGACGTGGCGCTCGATGGTCGCTTCGACGTCGGGGCTCTGCATGCGGGCGTCCCCTACGATGGCCAGCGGGTAGCCGGTGCGGTCGATCATCGCCTGGAGCCACTTGGTCTCCTCTACCGGGTCCTCGCTGCCGATGGCCGCCTGCACGTGGACCGCCTTCGAGACACCCGCACCCTCGACCTCGGCCGCGAACTCGTCGATCGCATACTTCTTCATGGACTTGAGCAGGACGGTGTCGCCCAGCTGGGGGTGGATGAAGTCGTCCTCCAGCCAGACCCAGGCCAGCGTGGGATGGGGTCGCTCCCAGAAGTGCACATGCGTGTCCACGAAGCTGATATCGCTCATCTTGGCCTCCCCGGGTAGTTATCTGGGTCGGAAGAATAGCCTGGGCAAGGTGCCCGGAATCGGGACTAGCGAGGTTCGGGCATCCGGTGGTCTGTCTGCGAAATAACTTGGTGTGGTTTGGCGGTCATCGGTGTTCCGTCGCTGCGTTGCGCTTCCTCAACGTACCGCTGCGGGTACGCCTTCGTTAGCGGGCCTTGCGAGGAACACCGCTGCCGACTCCATACCACGCCGCCGTTCCCGCAGACCGACGCGTAAGTGGTCTGTCTGCGAAATAACTTGGTGTGGTTTGGCGGTCATCGGTGTTCCGTCG
>JAPPGV010000154.1:0-400 GCA_028821235.1 bacterium | reverse complement strand
TACCGCTGCGGGTACGCCTTCGTTAGCGGGCCTTGCGAGGAACACCGCTGCCGACGCCACACCACACCGCCATTCCGCAGACAGACCACCGGTTTCATTCGATTAACCTGCGAGTGCTCATGTCCGGGGCTATGCCGGTCGTGCTTGCCGGTTTCCCGGTGAAGACGGGGATCTCTTCAGCGATCAGAGGGAGGATTGATGAGAAAACTCAAGTTGTTGGCGGTTGTATTGGCTCTATCGCTGGTAGCCGCCGCGTGCGGCGGCGATGATGACGAACCGGCGGAGACCACTGCCGCTCCGGCCGCTACCCAGGCCACCACGGCGGCCGCTACCGAGACCACCGCCACGGCCGCTCCTACGGCTATGGCTGATATGCCTGCTGTGTGTCAGGGTTATGACG